>JAOASV010000095.1 GCA_030158535.1 Sediminibacterium sp. | reverse complement strand
CTATAGTAAGGCCCAGTAGGACTTAACAAAATCATGAACTTATAATTATCAGAAGGTTTTACGCCAATAACTGGATCGGTCGCAAACATAAAGGGTCTGATATATAATGAGTGATCCGACATTGCCGGAACCCAATCTCTATCCATATCAATAAGAAGGCGCATACCCTCCATAAATATCGCTTCTGGAACTTCTGGCATACACATACGCGCTGCAGAAATATTGAATCTTCTAAAATTATCTTGAGGTCTGAAAATGTGAACCTCGCCAGCATCACTCTTATATGCTTTAACGCCCTCAAAAATGGATTGCCCATAATGAAGTGCAGCCAATGAAGGATCAAACTGTAGCGGCTGATAAGGCCTAATCACCACATTTGTCCAAACACCATCAATATAGTCAGCTTCGAACATATGATCTGTAAAAACACGACCAAAAGGAATATTTTCGAGCGTTGTATTTGCTAACCTACTGTGCTGAACTTTTTCAATCTTTACGTCAAGTGCTGCTGCCATAGTTTTATATTTGGTGCAAAGAAACAAAAAAAATGAAAACTAACAATCGTTAATATTGTAAATCTGCTATGAATTCTGAAAATAATTTGCTTCCTCCCTTTGTTATAGCCTCTTTATATAAAGATGACCTCGTTTTAGTGGACGCTAAAGACAGCAACAAACGCCCTCTAGCCACTGAAACTAAAAAGAGTGAGTCAATTACACCTGCTATTGAGGAAGCGCAACCATTAAAACCAATTGGTTTTTTAGGTGACAATCAAAAAAAGATAACCATCTTATTAAAAGACAGTTCAGCCGTTCATGTAGCAGACGAATCATTACAATTTTTAACAGCCATTCTGGCCGCGTGCAAACTAAATATGGGCGACGTTGCCATTGTGAATACGGCCAATCAAGCTATCAACTACGCACAAATAAAAACAGAACTACAACCTAACACTATTATTTTATTTGATATTAATGCGGCAAGCATTGCACTTCCTTTTGAAGTGCCGCATTATCAAGTACAGCAGTATGACAATTGTACCCTTTTATTTTCGGCACCATTGCAATCAATGCTTGTAAAAACAGATGCAGCAAAATTTGAGAAAGGGAAACTTTGGAATGCACTTAAAAAGACATTTAATATCCAGTAGTAGATGAAAATAATTTTTGCAACCAATAATAAAAACAAGGTAGAGGAAATTAAACACCTTAGCCATCAAAAATTTGAAATTTTTACTTTGCAAGAAATGGGCATTGATATTGACATTCCAGAACCACATGATACTTTAGAAGCCAATGCCACAGAAAAATCTTCTACCATTTACAAGCTCACTAAAGAAGCTGTATTTAGTGAAGATACAGGACTAGAAGTAGAGGCCCTTGGAGGCGCACCCGGTGTAAAATCTGCGAGGTATGCAGGAGAAGGCCGAAACATGCAGGACAATATTGATAAATTATTAGCCGAACTAAATAACAAACCTTCAAGAGCCGCTAGGTTTAGAACCGTGGTTTCGCTCATTATTGGTGGAAAAGAATATCAATTTGAAGGTATTTGCAATGGGCATATTACTAACGTACAAGATGGCACTAGTGGATTTGGATACGATCCAGTTTTTATTCCAGAAGGCAGTAATTCCACTTTTGCTAACATGGATATTTCAGAAAAAAATAAATTTAGCCACAGAAAAAAAGCAGTACAAAAACTCATCCATTTTTTAAACGACTACGAAGCATAAATATGAACACAATAACTATAACTACACGCAAATTTTTTACTCGATTTGTATACCTGATTTTAATACAAATCATTGCTACTTCAACCGTTGATGCGCAAACCATTCCACTCTACAAAAATAGTAGAGCACCCATCAACGAAAGAGTCAAAGATTTGCTGGATAGAATGACGCCTACCGAAAAATTTTGGCAGTTATTTATGATACCTGGCGACATCAAACCGGGAGATGCACCAAAATATAAAGATGGACTGTTTGGATTTCAAGTAAGTGCTGCATCTGCGGGTGGAGAAGGCGCACAACAAATGCTGCAATACAATGCAACAGAAACAGCTGTAAGCCTTGCTAAAAAAGTGAATTCTATACAGCGCTTTTTTATGGACAGCACCAGACTTGGCATTCCCATGCTACCTTTTGATGAAGCGCTACACGGCCTTGTTAGACAGGGTTCTACCATATTCCCACAAAGCATTGGACTAGCTGCTACTTTTAAAACTAGCACCATGGAGGCTGTAGCAGGAGCTATTGCTAAAGAATCAAAAATTAGAGGTATTAGACAAATACTTTCTCCGGTTATTAATATTGCAACTGACGTAAGATGGGGACGCACCGAAGAAACCTATGGAGAAGATCCTTTCTTGAGTAGCAAAATGGGTGTTGCTTACATGAAAACTTTAGAAGATGAAAATATCATTGCTACGCCAAAACATTTTGTTGCCAATGTAGGCGATGGCGGAAGAGATAGCTACCCTATAGACATGAACGAAAGATACTTATCTGAAATCCACTACCCTCCTTTTAAAGATGCGGTGCAAAAAGCGGGCGCAAGATCTATCATGACATCCTACAATTCTGTTAATGGAAGTCCAGCAACTGCCAATGATTATTTATTAAACAATCTATTAAAAAAGAGGTGGGGCTTTAACGGATTTGTGATTTCAGATGCTGGCGCCGTGGGCGGCGCCAATGTTTTACATTATACAGCAAAAGATTACCCAGATGCAGGCAAAAATGCCGTTAATAATGGCCTAGACGTTATATTTCAAACAGCACAAGAACACTACAAACTATTTATCCCTCCATTTTTAAATGGACAAATCAATCAAGAAAGACTTGATGATGCAGTTAGTCGTGTACTAAGAGCAAAGTTTGAACTGGGTTTATTTGAAACACCATACCTCGATATTAAAGCAACAGAATCTGCAAATTTTGAAGCTGCACATAAAAAAATAGCACTAGAAGCGGCACTAGAATCGGTTGTACTATTACAAAACAAAAATGCATTATTACCCATTTCAACTGCTACAGAAAGTATTGCCCTGATTGGCACAGACGCCACTGAAGCAAGACTGGGTGGATATAGTG
>JAOASV010000094.1 GCA_030158535.1 Sediminibacterium sp. | reverse complement strand
GGTGTGATCATGATGGCGAAAGATGGCGAGAACACTTTAGGATTGAAGGATGTGAAAGGCAACTTAAGATTATGGTCCAATGTGATTGATATGGCTGTATTCCCTGGTACACAAGGCGGACCATTAGAACATGTGATTGCCGCTAAAGCAATTGCTTTTGGTGAAATTCTTTCTGACGAGTTTACAGTATATGCTAAACAAGTTCAAAAGAATGCACAAACAATGGCTGCAGCATTTGTGGCAAAAGGCTATGAAATTATCAGTGGTGGCACTGACAACCATTTAATGTTGATTGATCTTAGAAATAAAAATATCAGTGGTAAAAAAGCAGAACAAGTATTAGGCATGGCAGATATCACAGCTAATAAAAACATGGTGCCTTACGATGACAAATCTGCTTTTGTAACATCAGGTATCCGTTTCGGTGTTGCTGCAATCACCACAAGAGGTATGAACGAAGGACATATCCCATTTGTTGTTGACGCCATTGATACTGCTTTGATGAATGCAGACAATGAAACAGTATTAGCAAATACAAAGAAGGAAGTGAATAAATTCATGGAGCAATTTGTATTGTACCCAGAATTAGGATAAACTTTCTTCTACTTCAAATAAAAGTAGCCCCATTTACAATAGGCCTCTTCTTACATGGAAGAGGCCTATTTTTTGCAACAAATTCTTAAAAATGGTTAACTTTAGGCTATGATACAAAGAATACAAACAATCTGGTTATTGATTGCTAGCGCTGCAGCATTCTCTATTTTAAAATTCCCTTTTTACTATACTCCAGAACCGAATGCATTAGAAATTAACGGCGCTGCTCAATACAGCACTTTAATCACTTTGGCATTTAGTGCTTGCTTGTCTTTTATCAGTATCTTTTTATATGGCAATCGAATGTTGCAATTAAAAGTAACCTTAGCCAATTTTTTACTTTCAGGATTAATAGGTTATTTTATTTATACAATTGTCATCGCGCATCCTGGAGGCGGATTTACACTTGCATCAGCCGCTTTATTTATAATTCCAGTATTGCAACTGATTGCTTGTTATAAAATCTACCAAGACGAAAAACTAGTGAAGAGTGCAGATAGATTGAGATAGGGGTAATGAACTAGTTTAAATCAGATTGATTTGTTTCAGAATGACTTAGGGCAGACCTATTGTTATTCACCCTTAGCTTTATAATCCAACGGCAGTAATTTATCTAATTTTTCATAGGCCCAGTATCCTTCTAAGAAAAAAGCGATAGCTGGTTCTATATGACCATTCGGAAATATCTCTACTGCAGTTGTTCCAACCAATTGCACAATACTTGTTTGAGGGCCAGGATTTGGTTGATTAAAAAGATATTGCCTTTTTAAATAGGACAACTCTTCTAGTTCCTTATTATACAACACATACAAGTATTTAGTGAACTGAATGATTTTTTGGGATGTCAAAGAATCCGTTAAAATACTTTCTGAAAAATCAGCTTCTGCCAATTCTTTTGGATCCACCACATTGGTATACTTGCCCTTTCTATTCCCTTCTACTTTATCTAATCTTCTTACCACAAATCCAGACTTAGCCAAGTTTCCTGCATACACCGCACGAATAAAATGCATCACAGATCCGTTATATGCATCTGTTCTATTTTTGAGCCATTTTGCAGCCTGTGATTTTCGCCCTTTTGCTTTGATACGGTCTTCAAATAAGCTACTCCCCTTGAAAATGATAATTCTAGTTTTATAATTCTGTTCAAATTCATCCAACCAATAAGTAATATTGTATCCAAGTGCTTTATTATAAATTAAGAGCGGTTTCTTTGCCACTACCCTCAACACAAGTAGTTCTGGATCATAATAAAAGGAAAGCACTTCTGGATTTTTCAGCACACACTGCTTTGAAAAGTCGGAATAACCTAAGAAATTTTCTATAAAATCTGCCCCGTACTTTTGCCAGCCATTTTTTTCTGCGGCATGAACCACCACCGTTTCTAATTCATTTATAACTCGCTTTAAATAAATAACCACTTCGCCAGTCCTTGTCGTTAAATTATAAGTAGCAGTTTCATACCCTACTGCAGCGATCGTTAAATTAGGATTGCCCAAATTCGCTTGAATGAACTTGTTTAAATTAAACTGACCATTGGCGTCACATACCGCACCAATACCACTTGCATTAATAAATACAGAAGCACCAGCAACTGGCTCCTTCGTGAATGCATCCAGCACCCAACCTTTGTCAACCTTTTCTTGCGCATTCAATGAAGCCGCAAAAAAGAAGTTGCAAAAAAGGATTATGAATAGACGATACTTGTTTATTGCTATTTTGATGTTCAACATAAAGATTCAGCTTATAAATTTGTTTTGTTAAACGGAAGCAACTATAAATAAAATACGAATTGATTTTAGTCTGGTTGAATAACCCCCGCATAAAAATGCAGGGGTTTACGTAAAAAAATCAACACAAATAAGTTATTTACTTTAAGGCACTAAAAAAGTGATTGATAACCTTTTTAAATAATTTCCATTTTTTCCGTCTCGCTCAGCTGGTATCCAATTTGGAGAATTTTTAAGCACCCTTATGGCTTCTTCTGCTGTTCCATACCCGGGATCATTTTTTGCTTCTATATTGGATATAACGCCATCTTCCTCCACTAAAAAACTTAATTGAACTGTATATTTCCCCGAAGGGCCACCACGTTCTGAAGCTAAATTATGGTTTAAATTTCTTTCAAGGTATTTTACCCAAGCCTCCTCTCCTCCTGGAAATACTGGTGGCTTTATTCTAGTCACCTTTTTCTGGTTGCTTACATAAGGGATGCCATATGATATTTTGTGATCATTTACATTTTGAGCCTCTAGCTTGTCAGTAACTTTAGTACCAGATTTTGTTGTTATAAAAACCACACCATCTTCGCCCTCTTTACCATACAAGCCAATAGCTGATTTATTTTTCAAAATTTCAATTCTTTCTATGTCATTTGGATTGATATTTTGAACAGGATTACTTTCATTTTTTTTAATCGGTGCTCCATTAATGACATATAATGGATTTTTTCCATTGTTGTTTACAATTGCGCCCTTCGTGCCCACTACTGAGACAAGATCGACAGGAGCTAGAGAC
>JAOASV010000093.1 GCA_030158535.1 Sediminibacterium sp. | reverse complement strand
CGGTACAATTGCGCTACTTCATTACTCCAGTATTTTAAATCACTTACATGTGTCCAGGTAAGTTTATCTGCGGCAATTGCCTGAATCCAACCATTTTTATCTTGATCTAATGAAACGCCCAATACAGTAAAGTTTTTTGACTTATACTTATTGTATGCTGCAACAACATTTGGATTTTCTTGTCTACAAGGTCTGCACCAACTTGCCCAAAAATCTATAAGTACATACTTGCCTTTAAATGAAGACAATTTAACAGGCTTGCCATTTTGATCATTTTGTGTGAACTCTGTAGCCATGGAACCAATCTGTCCAATTTTTGCATCGTTTACAGACTTTACAATCATTTCAGAAAAATATCCTTTTTGAGCAGCAGGCTGTAGTGCGTTAAACTTACTCTCGAGTTCTGCAGGCCCTGAAAATAAAGGCCCAACGGCATATAGTGCAAATGAACTTACCACAGATGCCGGGTTTGCATTTACAAATCCTACCGTTTCATTTAAAAGCACTTGCTTATAACTATTAAATAAACCAATCAGTGAATCTCTCTTTGGCGTTTGTGCGGTTTCCGCTTGAATAAGTGGCACAATAGCGTTTAGCTTATCTTTTAATGGCACAAACTGAAGTCTAAATTTTTCGTAGGTCTGGTGTAGTACCGATCCAGTTAATTTAATTTGATCTGGAACAGCTATATCACCATCAATTAAAACAGTTTCATTACCAATAAACATTTCTATGTTTATTTGAGGTGCTGCAGAAAACGCAAGTTGCAAAAGCATTCCTTCATTTACATTCCCCTTTAACACAAAGGCGCCATCAGTAATGGTAGCAGTAGCAAGGGATTGTCCATTAAAAACATTTTTTAAAGTTGCCGTGCTGCCATTTGTCAAGCCTTTCATTTTTCCAGTTACAGTAAAATCAGCAGCCAATGCAGATTGAAAAGCAAATAAAATTGAGAGTGTGTATATAATTAGTTTACGCATACGTAGTATTTGAGTCTATTGGTAAATTCTATTTTTTATGTCTATTTTTTAAAATCTCAATAACATCTTTCAAACTGTATCCTTTTGCTTGCAATAAAATTAAATAGTGAAACAGTAAATCAGATGCCTCATTTAAAAACAAAAGCTCATTATCATCTTTAGATTCAATCACAAGTTCCACTGCTTCTTCACCTACTTTTTGTGCCATTTTATTGATCCCTTTTGAAAACAAAGAAGCTACGTAAGAGCTATCTGGGCTTTCATTTTTACGGCTAGCAATTACAGTTTCTAGATAGGTTAAAAAATGAGCAGCATTGTTTTCTTCTCCCCAGCAGGTATCAGTGCCTTTATGACAAGTAGGTCCAACCGGAACTACTTTTAGTAATAGCGCATCTGCATCACAGTCAAGTAGCATTTCTTTGAAATTCAAAAAATGACCACTTTCTTCCCCTTTTGTCCAAAGCCTATTTTTAGACCTGCTAAAAAAAGTAACTTTTTTAGTTGAGAGGGTTGTTTCGATAGCGGCAGCATTCATAAATCCAAGCATCAAAACCCTACTGGTTTCAATGTCTTGAACAATCGCTGGCACCAGTCCATCCGCATATTTTGAAAAATCAATTTTGTCTAACATAACTATATGTAAATGTAAAAATTAAAGCCTAATTGGCAACCCTTTGTCTAATAAAAATGATTTTAAAGCAGCTACCTCTACTTCTTTAAAATGAAAGATACTGGCTGCTAATGCCGCATCAGCAGCTCCGGCCTTAAATACAGCTTCAAAATGCTCCATGGTTCCTCCTCCACCTGACGCAATAACCGGAATTGAAACCGCATTAGAAATAGCAGCAGTAATATCTAAAGCAAAGCCTGCTTTGGTGCCATCATGATTCATGGATGTTAATAGAATTTCACCAGCGCCTAGGCTTGCAGCTTGTTGAGCCCAAGCAAGGCAAGTAGTTGTAGTCGGAAGCGTTCCGCCATTTAAATAAACGTACCATTGTCCATCCGCTTCTTGTTTGGTATCGATTGCTACCACAATACACTGACTTCCAAATTCTTTTGCCAAACTAGCAATCAGTGATGGATTTTTAAATGCAGCCGAATTAACTGCAATTTTATCGGCACCGTTTTGTAGTAACACGCGCACGTCTTCAATACTTGATACACCACCACCTACTGTAAATGGAATATTAATAACCGCTGCAATTTTTTTGGCTAAATCCGCTAATGTTTTACGTTTTTCGTTGGTTGCCGTAATATCTAAAAAAACCAGTTCATCTATACCTGCTGCTGCATAAAAAGCGCCTAGCTCGACAGGATCACCAGCGTCTCTAATATTTTCGAAATTGACGCCTTTAACGGTTCTTCCATTTTTAATATCCAAACAGGCGATAATTCTTTTTGCTAACATAAAAATGAGTTATGCATTAAACTGTTGTAACGATTCTAGTGAAATGCGGTTTTCATAAATTGCCTTACCCACAATGGCTCCTGCACAACCAATCGCTTTAAGTGTTTCTAAATCTTTTAAAGAACTTACACCACCACTTGCTACGAGATTTAAATTCGGAAACAACTGAATGAGTGACTGATAAAGTGCAGTGGAAGGGCCTTCTAACCTACCATCTTTTGAAACGTCGGTACAAAAAATATTGGAAATACCTTGTGCTAGATAATCACTTATAAAAGAGTCGATTGCTATGTTTGATGTTTGCATCCAACCATTAACGGCAATGCAGTTGTCTTTAACATCCGCTCCTAAAAAAAACCGTTCAGCACCATATACATCCACCCAACTTAAAAAAAGTGTAGGATTGGCTACTGCAATACTACCAATGGTAGCAAGGGTTGCACCCCTTTCAAATACAAGTGCTACATCAGCATTGGTTTTAATGCCACCCCCAAAGTCAATCACTAATTTTGTATTTAGCGCAATGCTTTCAAGCACTTTCCAATTTTTTACAGCACCGGCTTTAGCGCCATCCAAATCAACTAAATGTAATCGCTGTATACCAGCTGCATCAAAAGCTTTTGCAACTTCTAATGGATCTTCGTTGTAAATGGTTTTTTGTGCATAATCACCTTCTGTTAAACGAACACATTTTCCATCAATAATATCTATAGCAGGTATGATTTGCA
>JAOASV010000092.1 GCA_030158535.1 Sediminibacterium sp. | reverse complement strand
CACCACTTGTGGGGTTTCAATATCAGGTTGACCAATATTGAGGTGATATACTTTAGTTCCTCTTTTTTTTGCAGCTTCTGCAAATGGAACTAGTTTTCTGATTGGTGAGGCAGGCATTTCTATGCCACGTTTGCTGATTTGTAACATGTTGCAAATATAAGTTTACAATTTGAGGCAGGGGCAAAAAAAACCAGCCTCCGAAGGAGGCTGGTAAGATCATTATCAGAATCTTAACAATTATTTTTTAGGAGCAACAACTTCACCACTAATGGTTAAGATAATTGGCTCGGCTACGCCTACTAATTTAACGGTAACACGCTTGGTAAAGTTACCCATGCTAGCAGCATTGTACGTTACTTTAACAGTGCTTGATTTACCTTTTAAAATAGGCTCTTTTGTTACTTCTGGGGTTGTGCAACCGCATTCTGCAGTACAATATTCAACAACTACTGGCTTTGCGCCGGTATTGGTAAAGTTAAAAACGTGGGTTACTGGAGTGCCTTGAGCAATTTTTCCAAAGTTAAATGAGCCTTCAGCAAATTTGATGTCTTGTTGCGCAAAAACGCTGATAGAGACAGTAATGGCCAATAAAGTAAGTGCTAAAATCTTTTTCATATAAGTGCTTTGTTTAAAGTACCCTGTAAAAGTATCATTTAAAGTTCAATTTTCTGCGAAAATAGCCTTAAAAAAAGGCTAAATCGCCAAAAAATAGGGTTTGTTAAGAGTGGCTGACATTTATCCCCAAATTCATAAACAACCCTTTTCTAATGCTATCCGAATGCTATTTTTGTGCCATGGAATTAATTGCTTCGCCAGCGCCGCAAACCGAGATGTTATCCTTTGAGGGATTTCGTAATACGGTGATACAGGATTACAAGATTTCACTCATTAGTAGAGAAGTTAGTTTGCTGGGTAGAAGAGAAGTATTAACAGGCAAAGCCAAGTTTGGCATTTTTGGTGACGGTAAAGAAGTTGCACAAGTAGCGCTAGCAAAATATTTCAAAAACGGTGATTTTAGATCTGGATATTACAGAGACCAAACTTTTATGTTTGCTGCTGGTATCGCAACTGTCGAACAATATTTTTCTCAATTGTTTGCAGACCCTGATGGCAACCATGATATTTTTTGTGCGGGTAGACAAATGAGTTCTCACTTTGTTACACCGACAGTAGATAAAAATGGCAATTGGTTAGATGTTGTCAATCAAAAAAATTCTTCTGCTGACATGGCTCCTACAGCAGGTCAAATGCCACGTGCAGTTGGTCTTGCCTTTGCATCTAAATGTTTTAGAGAAGCACAACAAAAAAATCAGGCCTTACATACAAATTTGAGTAACAATGGTAACGAAATTTGTTTTTGTACCATTGGAGATGCAAGCACTTCGGAAGGTCATTTTTGGGAATCCATCAACGCAGCTGCGGTATTACAAGTTCCACTAGCTGTTTTTGTTTGGGATGATGGCTATGGTATTTCTGTCCCTAAAAATTTACAAACAACAAAAAATTCAATTTCTGATGCACTTGCTGGTATGCAAAAATTAGCAGACACCAATGGTATCGAAATATATAAAGCAAAGGCCTGGGATTACGCTGGCATGTGTGAAGTATTTGAAGAGGGCTTACAAAAAATTAGAGATACGCATACGCCTGCACTTTTTCATATCGAAGAGGTAACGCAACCGCAGGGTCATTCTACAAGTGGTAGCCACGAGCGTTACAAATCGGCAGAGCGTTTAGAGTGGGAAAAAAACTGGGATTGCATCAAAAAAATGCGTGAGTGGATGTTAGATGCTGGTCTTGCAACCACTACCGAGTTAAACAGTGTTGAGGTAGAAGCAAAAGAATTTGTGAAAGAGGCAAAAGCAAATGCCTGGGATAAGTTTATTGGCCCCATTCAAAAACAAGCAGAACAAGCAGTACAAATTATTGGCGGGTTACAAGTGATGAGTCCTGCTGTGCAGCAAATCGTTGCAGAACTATCGGCTAATAAAGAACCCCTTAGAAGAGACGTTTTAAAAGCGCTTGCTAAAGTTAGTGAAGCAGCTGTTGGTGTTAAGGGTGTAGAAAAAGTAACGCAGTATGCATCCGCGTTAAAAACGGAAGCAGCCGAATTATTTAATACTTTCTTATACAACGAAGGCCCAAAATCTGCACTTCGGGTACCTGCCGTTCAGGTTACCTATGCGCCTGACGCACCCACTGTAAATGCTTACGAAGTACTCAATAAATATTTTGATGCCTTGTTTGCAAGCAATCCAAAAGTGTATGCTTTTGGTGAAGACGTAGGATATATCGGAGACGTAAATCAGGGGTTTGCTGGACTTCAAGAAAAGCATGGCGCTGACCGTATTTCTGATACCGGTATTAGAGAGCTTACCATTGTAGGACAAGCCGTGGGCATGGCTGTTAGAGGTTTAAGACCTATTGCTGAAATCCAATACCTCGACTATTTACTGTATGGTTTACAGCCGTTAAGTGATGATGTTGCTACTACGCACTATAGAACCAATGGTCAACAAAGTTGCCCTGTTATTATTAGAACAAGAGGTCATAGACTAGAAGGAATTTGGCATAGTGGCTCACCTATGGGTATGATTGTAAATGCACTTCGTGGCATGTATGTTTGTGTGCCGCGTAATATGGTGCAAGCGGCAGGCATGTACAATACACTTTTACAATCTAACGATCCAGCAATTGTGATTGAGTGTTTAAACGGGTATAGACTCAAAGAAAAATTACCTAATAATTTACTTGAATTTTCTGTGCCATTGGGTATTCCAGAAATTATCCATGAAGGAACTGATATCACCATTGTTTCATATGGTTCTACGCTTCGTATTATTGAAGAGGCGATTGTACGCTTAGCGCATGAAGGAATTTCGGTAGAACTTATTGACGTGCAAACATTACTTCCATTTGATATCAACCATAGCATTGTAAAATCTTTACAAAAAACCAACCGCATTTTATTTGTTGATGAAGACGTTCCGGGTGGTGCTACTGCATATATGTTTACACAGGTAATGGAAGAGCAAGGTGGTTACAAGTGGTTAGACGCAAGCCCTAGAACCCTTGCTGCTAAAGCGCATAGGCCAGGTTATGGTAGTGATGGCGATTACTTTAGTAAGCCCAACACAGAAGATGTGATTGAAGCAGTGAGAGCTGTTATGG
>JAOASV010000091.1 GCA_030158535.1 Sediminibacterium sp. | reverse complement strand
TAAGAATAAGTCAAAAAATAATAAAAAAAAATTATCATGCGGTGCATATTGAAATTAACAAACATCAAAATAAAATCATGAACTCCTAATTAGGAGCTCTTGTATAATATTTTACGGATGAAAAAAAGAACTTTTCATTTTTCGGGCAAACCGGTTAACTATTATTTTGATGCTTCTTTTGATGCATTAAAAAAGTTAGTACCTGTTGAGTCGGCTGTAATTATTACAGATGAAAATGTTTTTGAAGCACATAAAAAAAAGTTTAAAGGTTGGTCTACTATTGTATTAAAACCTGGTGAGCAGTATAAAGTTCAGCAAACAGTAGATGTTATTATTGATAGGCTCATTGAATTTGGCGCCGATCGTCAAACCACTTTAATTGGTATAGGCGGCGGCGTTATTACAGATATTACGGGGTATGTAGCAAGTATATATATGCGCGGTATAGCGGTAGGTTTTGTGCCTACTTCTTTACTTGCGATGGTAGACGCTTCTATAGGCGGTAAAAATGGAATTGATGTGGGTGTCTATAAAAATATGGTGGGCATTATTCGCCAACCTAATTTTTTACTTTACGACACCAGCTTTTTAAAATCTTTACCATTGTCTGAGTGGCAAAATGGCTTTGCAGAAATTATAAAGCATGCTGCAATTAAAGATGCTCCACTTTTTAAACAATTACAGTCATATACGCTTGCTGCTTATAAAAAGAACTTGTCTTTAACGGCAAAACTTGTAGAGCGAAATGTAATGATCAAAACCAAAGTGGTACTTGCCGATGAGTTTGAAAAGGCTGATCGCAAGCTTTTAAACTTTGGTCATACCCTTGGTCATGCATTAGAAAATACCTATGAGTTAAGTCATGGTCAGGCCATAAGTATTGGCATGACGTATGCGGCCGTTATTTCAGAACAGTTATCGAGTTTCAAAAATAGACACGCGCTTGTTGCACTTTTAGAAAAGTATGGTTTACCAACCTATGCTTCTTTTAATACTACTAAGGCTATTTCTATTTTGCAAAAGGATAAGAAAAAAACAAAAGATGCAGTGCATTATATTTTGTTAGAAAAACTAGGCAAAGCTGTTATTCAAACCATTCCATTTGTGACACTTGAAAAAATATTAAAAGGGATTCAATCATGATGCTTGCGCGCGTAACGCCTTCTATAATTTCTGGAACTATTACAGCACCAGCTAGTAAAAGCAGTATGCAGCGTGCATGTGCTGCTGCCTTAATTAGAAAAGGTGAAACCGTTATAAAAAATCCGGGTGTTAGTAACGATGATTTGGCTGCCATAGATGTTATTCAAAAGCTAGGCGCTGTTGTTACCAAATTAGAAAACCAAGATTTACATATTGTTTCTGGCGGCGTAAACCCAGCAAGTAACACCATTAATTGTGGTGAGAGTGGGCTTGGTATTCGCATGTTTACACCCATTGCTGCGTTGAGTGATAACCCTATAACAATAATGGGTATGGGAAGTTTAACAACTAGACCCATGCATTTTTTTGATGAGATTTTACCGCAGGTGGGCGTATCTATTACATCTAATGCTGGTAAATTACCACTACAAATACAAGGCCCAATTAAGCCACAAAATATTACAGTTGATGGATCACTCAGTTCTCAATTTTTGACAGGACTGTTAATGGCCTATGGCGGTGCCGGTGCAAGTGATTGTACCATCACTGTTACTAGTTTAAAAAGCAAACCTTATATCGATCTTACACTTGCTGTGATGCAGCATTTTGGTTGGAACGTCGAGTGTATGAATCATAAACAGTTTGTTTTTCAAGCACCAAGTAATGCGTTAGAAAATACAACTATAAAATATCAGGTAGAAGGGGATTGGAGTGGCGCTTCTTTTTTACTTGTGGCGGGTGCTATTGCTGGAGGCATTGTAGTAGAAGGGTTAGATCCATTTTCTACGCAAGCAGATAAAGCAGTTTTACAAGCATTAATTGACTCTGGTTGTCAAATTTCTATACAGCCAAATAAAATTGAAATTGCACCACTTCCACTAAAAGCATTTCATTTTAATGCTACTGATTGTCCCGATTTATTTCCTCCACTTGTTGCCCTTGCATCTTATTGTACAGGCAAAACAGTGATAGAAGGGGTGAGTAGACTTGCCCATAAAGAAAGTGATAGAGCAATTACATTGCAACAGGAGTTTGGAAAACTTGGCGTAACAATAACCCTGCAAGATGATTTAATGATTATTGAAGGAGGCAAGGGCGTCAATGGTGCTACTGTTCATTCAAGACATGATCACCGCATTGCTATGGCCTGTGCTGTAGCTGCTTTAAAAGCAGATGGCGTTGTTGAAATTGAAGAGGCCGATGCGATTAATAAATCCTATCCTAATTTTTTCAGTGACCTTTCGTATCTTAAAGCCACGGTTGATTATAAGTAAACGGCACCCATAAAATTTATACCCATGAATACTTTTGGACATTTATTTCGAGTACATATTTTTGGCGAATCGCATGGTGCTTGTGTGGGTATTACAATTGATGGATGTCCTGCTGGATTACCATTACAAGAATCAGATTTTTTAGAAGATACCGAAAGAAGAAAAGGGGGTGTTCAAAAAGGTACGACACCTCGTAAAGAGGATGACCTGCCTATTTTTAAGTCGGGTATTTTTAAAGGTTTTACCACGGGTGCACCCATCACTATTTTATTTGAAAATAACAATACTAGATCCGAAGATTACGATAAACATCGTGAAGTACCTCGCCCTGGTCACGCCGATTTTACAGCGCATGCAAAATATGGTGGCTTTGAAGATTACAGAGGAGGCGGTCATTTTAGCGGCAGGTTAACAGTATGCTTAGTTGCAGCGGGTGTCATTGCAAAGAAATTATTGGCAAAAACCGGAGGCATACAAGTGCATTCTACAATTTTAGAAATTGGTGGCCACACCGATTTGGAGAAAGGTTTACAAGTTGCTATTGATGCAAAAGATAGCATTGGCGGCATAGTAGATTGCACCGCTTCTAATTTACCAGTTGGTTTAGGAGAACATTTTTTTGATTCGGTAGAATCTATGTTATCGCACGCTGTATTTGCTATCCCTGCCGTTAGAGGTATCGAGTTTGGAACAGGCTTTGCCGCAGCAAAGATGTTTGGGGTGGATCATAACGACGCTATTTTGGACGCTTCAGGTAAAACTAGCACTAATCATGCTGGCGGAATTGTAGGAGGGATTACCAATTCAAACGACCTTTATTTTAAAATTGCCATAAAACCTACCGCTTCTACACCCAAAGAGCAGCAAAGCTGGAACTGGGAGCGCAATATAGTTGAACCTTTCTCCGTTAAAGGAAGGCATGATTTGTGTATTGCACTTCGTGTACCTGTTGTTTTAGAAGCAGTTACTTACATGGTTTTGGTAGATTTAATGCTTCGCGCGCAGCAAATGCCCTTGATTATCAAGGATTAAATGATCATTATGGAGTCTAGTTACATTTATCACATTACAACCGCTACTGCTTGGGAAAAGGCACAGCTTGATGGTGCTTATATTGCCGACAGTTTAGCAACCGAAGGTTTTATTCATTGCAGCACTACCGACCAGGTTGCGGGTGTTTTAGACCGTTATTACAAGGGTCAAACGGGTTTAGTGAAGCTTACAATTGACAAATCTAAAGTTACTAGCCCTCTTATTTTTGAACTGGCTACCTCTATTAATGAGGTTTTCCCGCATATTCACGGGCCTATTAACTTATCAGCTATTGTAAATGCTGAAAATATCTAAATAATTGATTTACATTTTCTTGTAAACGCTACCTCAATTTTTAATTGAATATTAAGTCGTCCTGATTTTGTATTTTTTTCTTTTCACTGTTATTTATTGTAACTTTAAGGATATGCCTAGCATTTTTAAATACCCTTTGTTATTGCTCCTAACCTCCGCTTTATGGGTTTTGCAGGCTAGTGCTCAGCAAAATGACGATACTGCTGCAAATGTTTACTTTCAGGAGGTCGGATACAAGCCGGTTGGACCTATTAAAAAAGGAACTGCAAGTTATTATAGCCTCAAATTTGAAGGAAGAAAAACAGCTACCGGTGCTACATTTAGCCATGTCAATTATACCGCAGCTAGTAACCATTATCCATTAGGGATTTATGTAAAAGTGGTAAATCCAAAAAACAATTTGTTTGTAATTGTCAAGATCAATGACCGTATGGGAAAATCTATGTCCAAAAAGGGTCGTATTGTTGATTTGACAAGGGTGGCAGCCAAAGAAATTGGCATATTTAAGCAAGGAATAGGGAAGGTTTTAGTTCAAAAAGTAGAAAAACTGCCCAATAAGTAGATTTTACACCGATTGGGGTAAATTAATACCCTACTTTTTGATTAATTTTTTCTCAAAATCACTTTCACCTTGTATTTTTGCAATAATTAATAAAAAACTGTTTATGAAGAAATTACTCTTTTCTTTAATCGTGATTGGAATGGCTGTTTCTGCTACTGCGCAAACTACCCCAATCAGTTATAAAAAAAGACCATCAATTGGATTCCATTTTCAATTGCAAGATGTAACAACTGCAGCTTTAATTGGTGCTGGTTCAGCATCATCTGTTATCACCAACAATCAGTGGACTAAAATCAAAGATTTAGATCCAGGTATGTCTTTTCAGTATGTAGAAGGTCTTTCTGATTATATTGATTTACAAGTGAACGTTGGAGCTTCTTCAGTAAGATATCCATTCAGAGCAAAATCTGGTATTGCAGTTCCTTCAGCTAAAAGAATGTTACTTGAAGCGGATGTTGCTGTTAATGTAAAAATGTTAAAGGATAACTATTTCTTAGTTCCTTATTTTACAATTGGTGCTGGTGCTTCTATGTACGGCGGAACTTATTTTGCTACATATGCTCCAATTGGAGTTGGTATGCAATTTAAATTAGGAAATGATAATTTCTTAACTACAAATTTCGTGCACAAAACTGCTATGTCAACTTTAGCAACCAATCATTTTACCTATAACATTGGTATCGTTTCTCCAATTAAGGATAGACCAGAGCCAGTAAAAGTTACACCTCCACCACCGCCAGCTCCTGAAAAAGATAGCGATAATGATGGTTTGGTTGACAGCAAAGACAAATGTCCAACTGTAGCAGGTGTTGCAAAATATGATGGTTGCCCTGTACCTGATACAGATGGTGATGGTGTGAATGATGAAAGTGATAAATGCCCAACTGTAAAAGGTTTAGCTAAATACCAAGGTTGTCCAATTCCTGATACAGATAAAGATGGTATCAACGATGAAGAAGACAAATGTCCTACTGTAGCTGGTTTAGCACGTTACCAAGGTTGCCCAGTGCCAGATACAGACAACGATGGTGTAAACGACGAAGAAGATAAGTGTCCAACTCTTGCTGGTGTTAAAGAAAACAATGGTTGCCCTGCAATCAAGCAAGAAGTAGCTAAAACTGTTTTAGATGGTGCTAAGAAAATTACATTTGTAACTGGTAGCGCTAAATTAGCTTCTAGCTCTTTCAAAGGTTTAAATAAAGTAGCAAAAGCTTTAAATGAAGATGCTAACTTAAAATTAAGCGTTGAAGGTCATTGCGATAACACAGGTACTGATGCTATCAACGATCCTTTATCTGAAAACCGTGCAAAATCTGTTCAAACTTACTTAACAACAAAAGGTAAAGTTGATGCAGCAAAAATTATGGTAGTAGGATTTGGTTCTAAAAATCCAATTGCTGATAACAAAACTGCAAAAGGACGTTCTGCTAACAGAAGAGTAGAATTAAAATTAAATTACTAATACGTAATTGACTCGATATTAAAAGAGCTGCCTTACGGCAGCTCTTTTTTTGTCAAAAATTTTCAGTTCAGTTGCGAAATAATGATCGTTTAAAAAATAAGCACATCTGAATTTATAGGGGATCTACATTGATAACAATGCTCACTGATCTATATCTTTTGTTGGTTTGCAGAATAATTATTTGTTGTTGCAACCTATTTTTAAATGTGCCAATACTTACTTGTTGTTTTGGAATCTTACAAAGTAGTTCCCACAAATATTGGTTTCTAATACGGTCTACAAGGGGTTGCGCTGGCCCAGTAATATATTTGCCATAACTACTGCTTAAGCCCCTCATTAATATATTAGCGGCCTCCTGTGCTATGTTTTTATCTACGTGTTTACAGGTAATAAGTATGATACGTGAAAACGGAGGATAATTAAAGGCCTGCCTATTGTGTATTTCAAAATCAAAGAGTGCTGGATAGTTATGCTGTTGTACAAATTGTAATACCGGATGGTTGGCCTGGCTTACTTGAATAAGTACCTTTCCTTGATCATCTTTACGACCGGCACGGCCGCTTACTTGCTCCATCAGTTGATAGGCTTTTTCATTGACCCTAAAATCTGTGAAGCTTAAAATACCATCGGCGTCAATAATGCCTACTAAATTTACGTGTTCAAAATCGAGCCCTTTAACCACCATTTGTGTACCTACCAATATATCAATGGCGCGTTGTTCAAATAATTTAATGAGTGCGTCGTGTTCATTTTTTCCTTTTACACTATCATGATCCATGCGGGCAATGCGAGCATCTGGTAATAGTTCCGACAAGAGTTCTTGTATTTGCTCGGTGCCAAAATTCTTTTGTGTAAACTGGTTGCTACCGCAAGCCGCGCACTGATGTACAACTGGGTAATTGCTACCGCAGTAATGACAGGTTAAGGTATTTTTTGCTTTATGGTAGGTGAGTGTTACGTCACACTGTTTACACTGCGGAATCCATCCACAGGTATCACAAATCATGTAAGGCGCATAACCTCTTCGATTCTGGAATAAGATAACTTGTTTATTTTTAGCAAGTGTTTCTTGTATAGCAGCAATAAGTGGTTCGGTGAGGGCTATTTTTCCTTTTTTAGGTAATTTTTGAACATTGATAATATCAATGGTAGGGAGTGTTGCTGCACCAAATCGTTCTTGTAAACTTACCAGTCCAAATTTTTGTTGAAGCGCATTATAATACGATTCTATAGAAGGTGTTGCGCTACCGAGTAATACTTTGGCATTAAAGAGGGTTGCATAATAAATAGCGGCGTCTCTAGCATGGTAACGTGGTGCAGGATCTTGTTGCTTGTATGAAGGGTCATGCTCTTCGTCGGCAATAATGAGACCTAAATTTTTAAACGGTAATAATAGTGATGACCTGGCACCTAATACAATTTTTATTTGCCCCGAATTTACTTTGTTCCAAATTTCTACGCGCTCGTTGGCATTAAATTTAGAATGGTAAATAGCAATTTTATCGCCAAAATAATATTGTAAACGGCGTATCATTTGCGCCGTTAATGCAATTTCTGGAAGCATGTACAATGCCTGCTGATCCTTTGCTATAAAGGATTCTATGAGTTTTATATAAATCTGCGTTTTGCCACTAGCCGTTACACCATGCAGTAAGCAAACAGGTTTTGTGTCAAATAAAGTAACGAGGTTATTGTAAGCATTTGTTTGTGCTTCTGATAGGGTGTAGGTGTTGTCTAATTCGGTATTATTGATTCCGTAATTGAACCGGTCTACCGCTTTTTTTTCTGCAATCAAAATTCCTTTTTCGATAAGTCCTTTTAATTGTGCTGCACTGGCACCTGCTTTTTTTAATAGTTCTGATTGAATGACAGTATCCTGTGTTTTTTGCAAATGGATAAATGCAAGTAGCAGTTCCATTTGTTTGGGTGCTTTTGTCCAGTTGTTTAAAAGCGTTTCGATACTTGCTTCACTATTATAGGTTTCTGATAACCGAATAAAGGTTTCTCTTTTTGCTTTGTATTTATCTTTTAAGGCTTCCCAAATAAAGCATACTTCTTTTTCAATGAGTTTTTTAATGAGCGGATACACGTGTGAACTGTCCACCAATTGTTGCACTTCCGAAAGTCTTAATTCCTTTTTGATGTGTAGGGCTTCGGCTACTACATATTCATTGTCGGTTAAATCAGAAAAATCGAGGGTACGGTCTTCGTTCCAAATTAAAATACTTTCGCTGGTTAATTTTAAGTTGGCGGGCACAGCGGCTTGCATCACTTCCCCTTCGGTACACATATAATAGGCCGCAATCCATTCCCAAAATTCTAGTTGTGTAGGGTGTAGGATGGGGGTTTCGTCTATGACCTGTAAGATTTCTTTGGGTTCAAAAGCAGCAGGCTTTTCGAGGGTAATTTTTTTAATGATGCCTGCATATTTTTTGTTGCGTCCAAGTAATACTTCTACTCTTATACCTGGGCTCACGAGTGCCTGAAACCTAGCAGGGATAGCCCATGTATAGTTTTTAGGTAAAGCAAGTGGTATAATAATTTCTGCAAACAAGGGCCGAATTTTGTGCTAAAATACGCTTAAAACGGTTGGGTATTTGCGGTATCTTTTTAGTCCCTCTTCCATTAATTGGTAGGCTTTTGCTTTTAATGCTGGTAGGTCTTCCATGGTTAAGCCTTCTACTGGAATATCCGCTAAATATACCACCCTGCTTTTGCCAGGGGTTATTGAAAAAACCGTACTAAAATGCATGCGCTCCATAGTATCAATAAATAGGAGTGGCTTGATGGGTGTTTGTGTTTCTATGGCAATTCGGAAAGCGCCATCAAAAAAGGATTTAAGGGGTTGTTCCGATTCATTAAATGTTCCTTCTGGGAATAAGAATATCGATAATCCATCAGCAATGGCCTGCTTTAATGCCCTAACACTTTGAGATCTTCTTTCGGCGTTACTTCTGTCCACAAGTATCACTGCCTGTCTATATATCCATCCAAACACCGGAATTTTTGATGACTCATATTTACCGAGTATACGTAGTGGGCTATGTTTCAGCAATACAATGGGAGGGATGTCCATGTAGGAATTGTGATTGGCAATAAAAATATATTGCCTACTTTTTTCGTGTTCGATTTCATGAATTTCTTGGTGTCTAACACCTAAAAAAACATACCATACCCCAGCCCATATTTTGCACAAATGATAAATAAAATTGCCGCCTTTTACCCTTCCAAATGGAATAGCTAAAAAAACAAATGGCATGACGCATAGCATTACAATAACAAAAGTAAGTAGTGCGTAAATGCTATAGATATATCTGATGATGCGAATCCCCCAATTCATGGGTGCTAACTTAAGCATTGATTTTTGCTTCCCCAATTATATTTTATGGGGGTTCCTGCCGTATTTTTCGTTATGCTGTGTTGCGTCTAAACCTATTTCTTCCTCTTCCTGACTTACACGTAAAGGAAGCATAAGGCTTATTACTTTAAAAATGCCAAGCGACACGACAAAGCTATATGCCACAACAATAAAAAGTGCTTTTAATTGCGTCATAAAAAATGCAGTATTGCCATATAGTAAGCCATCTGCGCCAGCGCCATTTACAGATTTTGTTGCAAATATTCCAGTCATTAACATGCCTACCATGCCGCCAACTCCATGACAAGGAAATACATCGAGTGTGTCATCTAATTTAGATTTTGATTTGTAGTAGACTGCTAAATTTGAAATAATGGCTGTTATAAAACCAATAAAAATACTTTGTGGTACAGCTACAAATCCTGCCGATGGTGTAATGGCAACAAGGCCCACAACGGCGCCAATACAAAAGCCAAGTACCGATGGTTTTTTACCGCGCATAACATCAAAAAACATCCATGATAATCCTGCAGAAGCTGCTGCTGTATTGGTTGTTACAAATGCTGTTACCGCTAGTGCGTTTGCGCCAAGAGCAGAGCCTCCATTAAAACCAAACCATCCAAACCATAATAAGCCTGTGCCAATTAATACGTACGGAATATTTGCAGGGGGGATTTCTCTTTGTTCTACGTGGGCTTTTCGACGTTTTAAAACAAGTGCACCTGCTAGTGCAGCACATCCTGCCGATATATGTACGACTGTGCCACCCGCAAAATCTAGCGCACCCATTTTAAATAAAAAACCTTCAGGATGCCAAGTCCAATGTGCAATAGGGGCGTACACGAGAAGGCTAAATAATACAATGAATAAAATATAGGAAGTAAACTTTACTCTTTCAGCTACAGCACCTACAACTAGGCCTGGAGTAATGATGCCAAACATGAGTTGAAAAAGTGCAAATAAACCAAGTGGGATAGTAGGTGCTAAACTCCAAGGCGATCCGCTCATAACGCCTTTCATAAATAAATGCGTTGTTGGGTTTCCAATCCATCCACCTATCGAATTTCCAAAGCATAAACTATAGCCAACCGTTACCCAGATAATGGTAACAACGCCTGTTGCTACCACACTTTTAATCATGGTAGAAATTACATTTTTACGGTGCACCATGCCACCGTAAAAAAAAGCAAGTCCTGGTGTCATTAAAAAAACAAGGGCGGTTGCCATTAAAATCCATGCAATGTCCGCAGCATTGTAAGCGCCAGTTTTGTCTTCAAAGCTTAACTCTGGGGGTGCAAATACTGCTAGAATGGCTACTATTAGTAAAACTAAAAAGGGGGCAACATTATATACGTTTAATTTCTTTTGATACATACTTAATTTACTATATATATTATGATAGCAGCAAATTATCTAATTTATTTATAAACAAATAATCTTTATATAAACATTAAATATTTTATAATGTGTATACTGTTCTGAACATAATGATCAAATTTTAATCATTATTCTAAATATATGCATCAAAAAAGCCTGATTTAATTGAAAATCAGGCTTTAGACATAAAATATTATAAAATAAATTATATATTAATTAAGTAGCTTTTGTCCTTAGATTCTAATGAAGAATACCCCATAAGGTACTCATCTACCTTTCTAGCACATTCGCGACCCTCACTAATAGCCCAAACAACTAGGGATTGCCCTCGACGTGCATCTCCTGCGGCAAATACCTTATTTACGCTTGTTTCATAATCCGATTCATTGGCGAAAACATTGCCTCTGGCATCCAGTTCTACACCCATTTCATCTATAAACCCTTTGTGTTGTGGGTGTAAAAAACCCATGGCTAAAAATGCTTTTTGGCAAGGGATAATTCGGGTGGTTCCTTCCATTTCTTCAAACCTAGCTGGCTTATCAGGTGTAGAGGCTTTCCAAGCAATATCTACAAGTTCAATCCCTGTAAGTTTTCCAGCTTCTCCAACAAAACGTTTGGTAAGTACAGCCCATTCTCTATTTGCACCTTCTTCGTGTGAGCTTGATGTTTTTAAAGTCATAGGGTAGGAAGGCCAAGGCATCATATCTGTTCTGGACACAGGGGGCTTTGGCATAAGCTCTAACTGAGTAACAGAAGCAGCGCCTTGTCTATTGGATGTGCCAACACAATCACTTCCTGTATCACCACCGCCAATTACAATTACGTTTTGATCTGTTGCTAATATGGGTTGTCCAATAACTTCTTTATTACTTACTCTTTTGTTTTGCTGCTTTAAAAAATCCATGGCAAAATATACCCCTTCTAAATCTCTACCCGGAATATCTAAATCTCTTGGGATGGTTGATCCAGCTGCAATTACTACTGCATGGTGCTCATTTATTATTTCCTCCATTTTTATTGTAACACCAATATTGGTATTGCATGAAAAAACCACACCTTCCGCTTCTAATAATTGTATGCGTCTATCAATCACCCATTTTTCTAATTTAAAATCGGGGATACCATACCTTAAAAGTCCTCCCGGTGCATCATCTCTTTCAAACACAGTAACATGGTGTCCTGCATAATTTAATTGAGCAGCAGTAGCAAGTCCTGCAGGGCCAGATCCAATGACTGCAATTTTTTTACCCGTTCTGATATTTGGATTTTTAGGCTTCACAAATCCTTTTTCAAAAGCAATTTCTATAATATGCTTTTCAATTTCTTCGATAGCAATAGCGGGTTGATTGATGCCAAGCACACAAGCAGTTTCACAGGGTGCGGGACAAATGCGTCCAGTAAATTCAGGAAAATTATTGGTTACACTTAATAGTTCATAGGCTTCTTCCCAATTGCTATTATAAACAGCGTCGTTAAATTCTGGAATGATATTGCCTAAAGGACAACCGTTGTGACAAAAAGGAACACCGCAGTTCATGCATCTTCCAGATTGCTCATTTAGTTTTTGGTCAGAATAACGTTCTACAAATTCATTGTAGTCTTTTACTCTTTCTTGTGGCGCCCTTTTATTTGGCAGCTCTCTAGTAAATTCAATAAATCCGGTAGGCTTACCCATCTATAAAAATTTTAAATCGCTTTTTGATTGTTTTTTTCTTTTTGTAAAAGCACTGCTTTATAATCTCTTGGAAATACTTTTACAAAATGTGCTAATTGATTGTCAAAATCAGACATGATAAACTGCGCTACTTTACTTTCAGTTAAAGCAGCATGCTGCTCAATCATTTTTTGTAAGTATATTTTATCTGATGAATCTAACGGATCCAAATCCACCATTTCGGTATTGCATTTATCTGCAAAATTTCCAGCTGTGTCATATATGTATGCGACACCACCGCTCATGCCTGCTGCAAAGTTTCTTCCTGTTTCTCCTAATATAATAGCTTTACCACCCGTCATGTATTCGCAACCATGATCACCCACACCTTCCACTACAACTTCTGCGCCGGAGTTTCTTACAGCAAAACGTTCGCCGGCTTTACCTCTAATAAAGGCCTTGCCAGCAGTTGCACCATAAAGTGCCACGTTTCCAATAATACTATTATGCTCTGCAACAAATGTTGCCTTCTTACTTGGATAAATGATAAGTGAAGCGCCGCTTAAACCTTTACCAAAATAATCGTTGGCATCACCTTCTATTTCTAGGGTAACACCTTTTGTATTAAAGGCACCAAAACTTTGGCCCGCGGTTCCATTAAATGTATAATGAATGGTTCCGTCAGGTAGCCCAGCAGCTTTATATTTTTTAGTGATTTCGTTTGATACAATTGTGCCCGTTGTTCTATCAATATTGGTGATAGGAAAAGACGCTTTAATTTTTGTGCCACTTGCAATGGCATCTTTTGCAGCTTCTAATAATTTCCAATCTAGTACATTTGAAAGCTCATGATCCTGCGCTTCTTGTTTGTATAAGCCAGTAGTAGCGTCTGCAGGTTCTTTGTATAAAATACTTGATAAATCTAGTTTGCTATATTTCCAATGGGTAATATCGTCGCGCATTTCAAGTGCATCTACTTGACCCACCATTTCATCAATGGTTTTATAGCCAAGCTCTGCCATAATTTCACGGAGTTCCTGCGTAATAAATGTAAAAAAGTTGACAATATGATCGGGGTTGCCCGTAAAGCGTTTGCGTAATTCAGGATCCTGTGTAGCAACACCAACAGGGCAGGTATTTAAATGACATTTGCGCATCATAATGCAGCCTTCCACAATAAGTGCAGCTGTAGCAACTCCCCATTCTTCGGCGCCTAAGAGCGTAGCCACTGCAATGTCTCTACCCGTTTTCATTTGGCCATCAGCTTGTACCGTAATTCTAGAACGCAATTTATTTTTTACCAGCGTTTGATGCGTTTCTGCGAGGCCTAATTCCCAAGGGAGTCCAGTATGCTTAATTGAACTAATAGGAGAGGCGCCCGTGCCGCCATCATGGCCTGCAATGAGCACTACGTCTGCTTTTGCTTTAGCCACACCAGCTGCAATGGTACCAACGCCTGCTTTTGATACAAGCTTTACGTTAATGCGCGCTGCGCGGTTTGCATTTTTTAAATCAAATATTAATTGAGATAAATCTTCGATAGAATAAATGTCGTGGTGGGGTGGTGGTGAAATTAATCCAACACCTGGTGTTGCGTTTCTTGTTTTACCAATCCAGTCATCTACTTTATGACCTGGCAATTGACCACCTTCGCCAGGCTTGGCACCCTGTGCCATTTTAATTTGTAATTCGTCGGCTTCTGTTAAATAATAGCTGTCTACACCAAACCTTGCACTGGCAACTTGTTTGATTGAAGAACGCATCGAATCGCCATTTGCAAGTGGGGTGTAACGCTGTTCGTCTTCACCACCTTCACCGGTATTGCTCTTGCCGCCTAAACGGTTCATGGCAATAGCAAGTGTGGTATGCGCTTCCCAAGATATAGAACCAAAAGACATAGCACCTGTTGCAAAGCGTTTGTAAATATTTGCTGCAGGCTCTACTTCATCTATTGAAATACTAGGTCTAACTTTTTTAAATTTAAATTGACTCCTGAGCGTAGCAGCTTTTTCTGATTGATCATTAATAAGCCTTGCGTATTTTTTATACACTTCAAAATCGTTAGACTTTGTAGCGTGTTGTAACAAGTGAATCGTTTGCGGGTTAAACAAATGAAATTCGCCTTTGCGTTTCCACTGATACACGCCGCCTACAGTAAGTCTATTAACAGAAATTTGTTTTTTAGGAAATGCAAAATAATGTTTCGCCATTATTTCTTTTGCCATTTCGTCGAGGCCCATGCCTTCTATACGAGAAGTGGCGCCTGTAAAATACGTGTCTACTACTTTTTTATTGAGGCCAATAATTTCAAAAATTTGTGCCCCCTGATAAGATTGTAAAGTAGAGATACCCATTTTTGAAAAGACTTTTAATAGTCCATCATTAACGGCTTTGATATAATTTTTTTTGAGCTTGTCAATTTCTAATGTAGTATCTAGTTTGCCAGCAATTTTCATGTCTCTAATACTAGAGAGTGCTAAGTAAGGGTTAATGGCTGTTGCGCCAAAGGCAACAAGGCATGCAAAATGATGCACTTCCCATATGTCGCCGGCTTCTACAATAATACCTACTTGACCACGGTATCCTTTTCTGATTAAGTGATGATGAACAGCAGCAGTGGCAAGTAAAGATGGAATTGGGGCATGATCTGAATCGATAGCCCTATCCGTTAATATAATTACTTCAAAACCATCTTCTACGGCGTCAACAGCGTAACGGCAAAGTCTATCTAGGCCTGCTTTTAATGAGCCAGGCTTGTTGTCTGCTCTAAAATATGTTTGCAGTGTTTTAGCC
>JAOASV010000090.1 GCA_030158535.1 Sediminibacterium sp. | reverse complement strand
CGGAAAGGCTTTGTAGCGAGACCGGGATTTGAACCCGGGACCTCAGGGTTATGAATCCTGATAATGTTAGCTTACCTCAATAACAATGGCTCCTCATTACTTATTATTAATTGTCAGCTCCAAAATCGCCCTAACATCCCCAGCAAATTCTTCCAAACTGGCTCCTATGTTGGCTACAAAGCCTCCCATGCAAATGGGAGGCTTTTTTATTGCGAAGACGCGAAACAAGCTTGCTTGATTGAGCGGATGAGCGATAAAAAAGCCAAACAAACACGTAGTGTTTGTTTGAAAGGCTTTGGGTAAGGTGCCCATTTGGGAAGTCGGCGGAGCGAAGTGAAGCCGACAGTCCCGTAGCTGCCAGTCCATCAATCCCCATCCAAAGCATATTTCTAAGTATTTACCGATTTGCACTTATCACCAAGTTTAATTAAACTGCATTTTACATTCATAACACTTACCTTTAACGTAAGTATCGTAAAACGTTAGTATGATACTTAGTTTTGGAAACAGAGAAACATTAAAGATTTGGAACGGCGAGGTTTCAATGAAACTACCCATAACAATTCAAGAAATAGCTAGAAGAAAATTGAGAATGCTTCACAGATCAGAGAACCTAATAGACTTGTCAATTCCCCCTTCAAATCACCTTGAAAAATTAAAAGGTTATTTAACTGGCTACTACTCTATTAGAATAAATAATAAGTGGAGAATTATATTTATATGGTGCAATGAAAATGCAGAACAAGTTGAAATAATAGATTACCACTAAATAATTATATGAAAAAATTGAAAAATATTCATCCAGGAGAAGTTTTAAAAGAAGAGTTTTTAAACCCGCACAACATTAGTGCGTACAGGCTTTGCATGGATATTAATGTACCACAAACTAGAATTTCAGAAATAATCAAAGGCAATAGAAGTATTACTGCAGACACAGCACTTAGGCTTTCAAAATATTTTGGTAATACCCCAAATTTTTGGCTTGGGCTTCAGAATGACTTTGATATTGAAGAGGAAATCACACAAAAAGGCGACGAGATTAAGCTTATAAAAAGATATACATCGAATTAAAAAAAACTATGAAAATGGAATTTTTAATAAAATCAAAAAAAGAATATCACCAAATAATGGTGACTATTTATACGCTAATGAATAAAGGAGAGGATAAGTTAACAAAATCAGAATTATCTAAACTAGCAGTAATGACTAGAGCTGCAGAAGACTTTGAAAAAAACACCTCCTCTCTACTTAAATATTCTTAAAAATGAAAAAACCGAAAAAAGCCGATCTCCCCACCAAAATTTGCGCTGCCTGCAAAAGGCCTTTTACTTGGCGTAAAAAATGGGAACGCTGCTGGGATGAAGTACTCTATTGCAGCGAAGGGTGCAAGAAAAAAAAGAAATAACTAGCGCTTACTAATTTTATTATGGGTAATGGCGCGCTGTCTGGTGCATTTGAACCTACTAATGGCAGCACTCCTTTTAACAAGGTGCTTTTGACTTACCCCACTATTAACACGTTTACGCCATAAATTAAAACTACTGCGCTTTAAATTGCGGCGCATAAGCTCAATTACCTGGGCCTCGGTAACGCCAAATTGAAAATGAATAGCCTCAAATGGGGTACGGTCTTCCCAGGCCATTTCAATAATTCTATCGGTGGTAATTAAGTCCATTGCCGGTTATAACAATGGAATGACCGTTTGGTTTACTAGCCCGCAATTATTATTTAACCTCCGCAGCAATCAATTTTGCCTGAGCGGCAACGCCAGCTTCATTTACATGGATACCGTCTTGGGTAAAAAGGCTTTTATCATTAACGGTTAAGGTAAAAAAATCGAGCACTTTTACATTTTTTTTGGCGCAAAAGGCGGCAACATATTTATTTCGTTCAATGACATCCGCGTGGTAAGCATCAAACCTATCGAGCTGATTTGGCACTCGCCTAGCAGTGGTATTAACCCATATAATGATAGCCGATGGATTATTTTTTTTGAGCAGCTTGTATACTTTACCAATATAAGAAGCATACTCCGCTGGCGAATACAACACCCCATGAAGTCCATTATTAAAAAAGATATAATCAAATTTGTGTCCCGCCAATAAACCAGCAAGCTGTGGCATAAAAGTTGCATCACCCATACTTAATGAGGTAGTTATTTTACTTACAACTGCTTTGTCTTTTAATAGGTTATTTACTACAGGATAGTAGCGCTCAACATGAGAATCTCCAATTAAAAGCACATTGGGTAAATTTTGTGCGGGCGTACTTTTTACAATCCACGAATGATTCCAACTAATGGTTTCGTTGTTATAACTTTTAGTTTGGGCTCCAGCGCTGATGCAAACAAAAAGGAGTAATCCGCAAATAATATTTTTCATGACATTTATTTTTTAAGTGATGTAGATAATAGCTCAACAAAACCAGCGTCATTGGTAATACGCTCACCACTACAAAAAATACCCATTTTAGCACCCACCCACTTACCTGGTTTTGCCACAAAATTTGTTGCAGCTGTAGTTTTATTGACACCATCGTTGCTATAAGCAAAACTAGCAATGGCACCGGCTTTTACCGATAAATGCAAATAAACTAGACCGCTAACATTCAGAGCAAGCACCTGCTTTTCTTCTTTGTCATATTTTTCGGCAAATAAACAACGTGTAAATAATAATAGATTAACGGCTGCTGTTTTTTCGAGCCCAATATATGCATAACTAGATCCAAATAAAATTAAGCCCGCTTTTTCGCCTACCTGATTGGGCTTAAACCTTAGCTGAACGGTAAACTCAAAACTATCGGCAGGTATTTTTTGCATATATAAATAAGGCGCGTTCCATAAATTTTGTACACTATCTAATTTTGTAACCGCATAAAAACGGTCTACCCCATTTAAATTCATTTTCCAATGCGGCATTGGATTAGCCTGCCACTGCCACAATAAATTTTGATTGAGGGCTTCGCTTAACAATATGTTTTTACCACCAGGCACAGCATAACTTGATACAGGATTACCAATTAGCGCATCTGATGGTTGCACTCCAATAATAGGCCAATCATTTTTCCAAACCATGGGTTGTAAATGCACAATTCTACCATAAGCTTCTTTATCCTGAAAATGCAAGAACCAACTTTCGCCAGTAGGCGTTTGTACATATGCACCTTGGTGCGGCCCGTTGGTATTTGTTGCACCCTGCTCCATTAC
>JAOASV010000089.1 GCA_030158535.1 Sediminibacterium sp. | reverse complement strand
GTAGACTAAGTAGAAGAAAGTGTACTTAGTGAATTTTGAATTCTTTCAATTCAGATTCATCTAATTTAAAAGTATAGTTCCCTTTTTTTAAATCGCCTACATACAAACAGGTTCTTTGGGTAAAGCCGGTGATTTTTCCTTGTTGTAAAACATTCCCTTTGGAACAAATAATCTGGTAGATTTTATTGTCCGTCCCATGACTAGAAAACTGGATTTCTAGAATACCGTCTTTGACGTTTTCAGTAATTGTAAACATGCTCATTGTTGCCTTGGGGGGCGATTGTTTAATAAATTTAAGTAGTTTTTTTATATATCACAGCTAGATTTATCTGTTTACACAAGGCATTGCGTAGAATTAAATCGATTCCAACATTCTTTTGTGGAATCCTATTTAGCTTTACAGCTTAAATTTGGACTATGAAAAAGCATCTTTGGTTGGCCCTAATTTGTTTATTACCAATCATTTCTAAAGCACAATTTGTGTTGAAGGTAACGGGTACAAATCTTCCTGATTCAGTTGCTTATTTACGCACGAGTTTATTCGATGACAAAAATTTTATTCCTAAAGACACTATAATATTCTCAAAAGGGGGCAAAACAATCAGAAATACGAAATCAATAGTTGGGGGTATTTACTTTTTGTATTTTCCAAAAACGAAGCAAAAGATTCAATTTATTTTAGAAGACAAGGATACTGTTTCAATTGCATTATCAGGTAAGAATTATTTAGATCAAGTTAAAATAAATAAGACTAAAAACAATGTATTGCTCAATTACCAGCGTTTAGAGCAAGCCCTTTCTATTTATGATAGTAGTTATGCTACTGAGCTAAAATTGGGTAAGAAATTTAGTCAAATACAAAAAGCGGCTTATTTCAAAATCAAAACAGATTCATTAATTGCTTTTAGAAAGGCCAAATTAAAATTGTTCAAACCTAATGATGCGATCTATATTTATTTTAACACATTGAATAAATTAGATGAAAACATCCCCAATAAAAGAGACTATCAAGCAAGGGCTAACTTTCTTAAAAAGTTCGATTTAAATGAGCCAAAATTGTTTTTTACTCCAACCATGAAACAAATTGTGGTTGAATACCTTTCTTTTTATCCACTACAAGGAGATACACTTACAAAGGGTTTGGATGAAGTCTTTAAAAATATGCTCTGTACAAATAAAGCGTATTCATTTGTGTTTGATTATTTTACCAAAGTGTTTAAGAATAGGGAAGTATTGAATAATACAGGGGGATACAGCTATTTGATTGATAAATATGTCAAAAAAAATAGCTGTGCATTTTTAGAAAAGAACAATAAGCAAGCCTTTTTAAACGAATTAACTCAATTACAGGCACAGCAAATCAATGCGCAAGTGATGAATGTCATTTTGGAAGATACATTGGGTGTTAAAAAGAACCTGCATGCTTTTGCTAAAAACTATAATTATACCGTGCTCATCTTTTTTGATCCAAATTGTGAACATTGTAAAGTGGAAGTTCCTAAGATGGATAGTATTATTGAGGTACTTGAAAAAGAATTAATGGTAACGATTGGGAAATTCGCTGTTTGTAATGCATCTAATATCCCTAAACTGGAGTGGAAGGCTTTTATCAATCAATATCAATTAAATAATCAATACGAGCATGTATTAATCAATGAGGATATAGAACTTAGAAAAGCTTTTGATGCTTTTACCAACCCGTTATTCTTTTTGATTGATAAAGAAGGAACATTATTAGCCAAAAAGATCAGTCCAAATACTTTAAAGAGAGAACTTATTCAGTCCTTCAAAAATTTTAAAAGATAGCAGTTTGATATAGAGTCATTTAAGACTTAGTTTCTAGAATTAAATCTACAAAACTCAATAATCATCCAATTCACAGAATCTAGAAGTACTTTTACAGTATAATAAACAAGCATGGAAACTAAAATATTGATAGCAGATGATCATAGCATCGTAAAGATGGGTTTAACTGCTATTTTAAATAGAATGGGTGTTCAAAATATAGATACAGTGAATTCCATAGAAGAATTAAAAGCTGAAATGGGAAGGTCCATCTATACCCATTTGATTTTGGACATCATAATGCCCGATGGTAATTCATTAGAGCTGATTGAATCTATCAATACCAATCATCCACATTTATCTATTTTGGTTCATTCCATGCAGCCCATAGAAGTGTATGGGAAAATTGCCAACAAATTTAATATTCATTCTTATTTACACAAAGGGGCACTAGAATCAGAAATCAATTACCAAATTGAGTTATTTGTTAAAAATAAGCCTCTTCAATTAAAAAAGAAGCTCGAAGATTCTATCAATCCATTTTCAACACTAGCAGTTCGAGAACTAGAAATACTTCATTATTTGTTAAATGGCCATAGAACAAAGGAAATTGCAGCTTCTTTAGGATTAAAAATGAACACTGTTTCTACGATTAAATCGAATATATTTGAGAAAGTAAAGGCTGAATCATTTACCCACTTGTTACAATTGGCACATGTGCATCAAATTAGTTATTAGGTTTTATTATTTATCTCTATTTATATGCTTAGTCATATTTTTTCCATCAAATGCTGATGCACAGAAAAAATATGTATTTGAACGCCTCAATTCTGAAAATGGTTTACCTGCAAATGGCATAAAAGGCTTGCAGTTTGATGAAAAAAACAGGTTCTTATGGATCGCAACCGAGTCTGGTATTGTTCGTTACAATGGGCATAATATCCAAAGCTTTGCTGATATTTCTAAAAATGAAAATTTAGATGGAAGGATTGTGTTTTTTGAGAACACTCGAAAAGGCAAATTATTTGGGAAATTAATTGATGAATCTGTATTTGTAATTCAAGAAAATAAAGCTGTTATAGAAAATAGCAAATTAAGAATTAAATCTCAGATGGATTTTTTAGAATTTAAATTGGGGTTGCCAAAATCTGATTCAAGTGATTTACTCATAGCTGTTGAATACAATATTTTCAAAATAGGTTCGAATATTTATATTTTTACGAATGATGATCGTATTCAGAAATTACATAAAATAGAAGGGGGCGTTAAAAAAAATATTTTTGAATTTACTAATGGGGAACAAGGTTTTGTTTTTAATAATAGATTTTTTATCATAAATAATTTTGGTTTTGTTAATGAGGTTGTAGTACAAAAAGATGGTATTGTTGAATTAAAATATGTTTTAAGCTTTGAAGGTTTTATTCTACTTATTTTATTTC
>JAOASV010000088.1 GCA_030158535.1 Sediminibacterium sp. | reverse complement strand
CATGAAATTAACTTTTTGGTTTGACAATATGAGAGATAAAAGAATATAAGAGACATAACAATCAAATGCTACAACAAAAAAACAACCACAAATTAAGCGTTGGTAGCAAATGGGGTAGTTACAATTCACGTTCTAACAATATTTGGTGGGGTGTACAAAAACAAAAATGGAAACTAAGTCTGTCTTCACAACAAAACAAAGCCGATGGTGAAGCGTTAAGAGGCACCACCGGGTATTTTAATAATACATTTTACGCTGCTAATTTTAATTACAATTTTACATCTGATTGGAAGCTACATATTTTACACGCCAGCGATAGCAGAGACTTTAATGCACAAAATTTTTACACGACTTTTAAAAGTGATACTGCCTCAGAAGTAGTGAAAAGCAGTTGGACGCAAACGAGTTTGCAAAAGCAATTTGCACATACCACTATAAAATTTGACGCTGCCTATAAAAACTTATCAGACCGTTTTAGATTTAATCCATCCGGCAGTTTCAATGAAAATAAAACGTCTTTATTTGTTGCACAAGGAACGGTTCAGTTTTCACGTAACCCCGATCATCAAATTGTTACAGGTGCTCAGTGGATCCATAAAAAAATTAGATCCAACGACAGGGGCAATCATGAATTAGCGCATGGTGGCGCATTTGTAATTGCTACACATAAACTTCCTAAAAATATTTTTATCAACGAGAGCCTTCGAATAGATTGGGATCAGAGCTATGGCTGGGTAATTATCCCACAGGTAAATGCATCTTGGGTAATGGGAAGTCTTACAACACGAGCCTCTATTGGCAAAGGCGTTCGTGACGCAGATTTTACAGAGCGTTACAATAACTATAATAAAACACTGGTTACAGGGGGAAGCATTGGTAACCCTTATTTACAAACTGAAAAATCTTGGAGTTACGAACTTGGTGCCGATTATAGAATGAGTACTCATTTTAAGTGGGGTGCTACGGTATTTTATAGGGATCAAAATAATTTGATTGATTGGAGCCCCACTCCTTTTCCTATGATGCCGCGCCAATCAAATTTAATCATCACCGGAAACTATACGCTTGCTAGCAATATATCATCGGTACAAACAAAAGGTATTGAAACAGACCTTACTTACAACAAAAAATGGGGAGATGATGTCGAATTAAATATTAGTACAGGACTGGTATGGCTTGCTTCTACTAGCCCAGATAAAACACCTTCGTTTTATATTTCATCGCACGCCAGATTTTTATGGAATGAGCAAATTGTATGTAGAGCCCGTCAATTACAATTATCCGTAAACAGTGTCTACAAAATTAGAAATACACAAACAGCGTCTGCTATCAATGCGGCACTCTCAGATAATTATTTTTTAGTAAACACCAAATGCGCCTACCTACTTAAAAAAAGAAGCAGCAATGTATTTGTAGAAATAACAAACTTAACCAACACAACTTACTCCGATTTATTGGGCGCTATCATGCCAAGCAGATGGATTGCTGCTGGTTTTCAACTCCACTTATAATTAGATTTTTTGTAAGAGACCTGGCTTTTCTTGGTGCAATTTATAAATCAGTTCACCAAATAAAGTGTTGGCCCAAGCAAACCATTTGCGGGTAAACTTAGTAGCATCATCTTTATGGAATGATTCGTGCATAAATCCTGTGCCAGCATGCGTTTGGATTAAATTTCTAACGCAGTGCGTAATTTCTTTATCATCCACACTTGTAATGGCGCGTAAAATAATACTCATTGGCCAAATGGTATCGGCTCCTGTGTGCGGACCACCAATACCTTCGCCAGCTTTGCCTTTATAAAAGAATGGATTATTTTCTGATAGCACCACTTTACGTGTATTTAAATAAAGTGGATTGTTAGGTTCAATAGCGCCAAGGTATGGAAGCGATAATAAGGAAGGCACATTGGCGTCATCCATCATATGAAAACTACCATAGCCATTTACTTCAAAACCAATAATTTTTCCAAAATTTTGGTGCTGGATAATACCATGTTTTTGAAATGCAGCTTGCACCTGCGCTTTTAATGCAAGAGCTCTTTTAGCAAGTGCCGGTTCATTAACAGATGGTAATTGAAGTAGCTCCGCCATCTTACCTAAAATATTGATGGCAAACATGTTACTTGGCACTAGGTAAGGAAGTAAGGTACAATCGTCACTAGGTCTAAACGTTGATACAATTAAACCACATGGCTTTACAGGATATCCATAACCACTTAATGGCACACCATCGGTAGCCCATGCCGTAGTGCGCTGAAAACTATACGGGCCATTGCCATCAAAGCGCTGTTGTTCGGTAAATGTATCGAGTATTAATTTTTGTGCGGCTTTCCAATCGGCGTCAAAAACAGAAGTATCTCCTGTTTGCTTGTAATAACCATGCGCTAGTCTTACCGGATAACAAAGGCTATCAATTTCCCACTTGCGTTCATGAATACCAGGTTTCATTTTAGTGAGATCATCTTTCCACTCACTTACTTTATTGACGTCCTTATAAAATGCATTGGCGTATGGATCCAGTAAAATACATTTTGTTTGTCTATTGATAACACCTGCAATAAGTGTTTGAAGGGGCTTATCATTTTTTGTAAGTGGCAAATAAGGCCAAACCTGCGCGGTACTATCTCTAAGCCACATAGCATCAATATCACCAGTAATTACATAGGTATCTGGTTTGCCATTTACCATTTCAAAATCGACTGTGGTATCTAATGTGTTAGGAAAACAGTTTTCAAACAACCAACCAAGTTCTTTATTAGGCAAGTCTTTTTTTACCCGGTCAATAACAGCGTCAACAGCTGCACTCTTAAAATTACGATCGGCTGGTGCAGGTCGATTGCTCGTATAGTTTTGTGTTAGCGGTGGCATTGCAAAGCCAGTCGCTTTTTGTAGTAAAAAACCCATGCCCAGTAACGAAGACTTTTGTACAAATTGACGACGGTTGGTCATATAAAAAGAGTTTAAATTATTTTAATTGAAAAGATACTGAATTTTCAACTAATGAATTCGTACCAATATATACTTGAAAGCTTCCTTTCTCACTTGCATGCTTTAAATCTGTATTGTAAAAGCGCAATAACTTTTCATCAATGGTAAATGTTACCGTTTTACTTTCTCCTTTTTTCAAAAATACTTTTTGAAAGCCTTTTAATTCTTTTAATGGTCTTGTTATACTCGCAACATCGTCTTTAATATACAACTGTACCACTTCTTCGCCATCATAACTACCAGTATTTGCAAGGGTTACAGACGCCGTTAAAGAAGCATTAGCAGTAAGGCTATTTGCAGATAACACAGGCTTAGTATAACTGAAACTGGTATAACTTAATCCATAACCAAAAGGTAGTAATGGTGAATTTTCTACGTCTAAATAATTGGATCTATATTTTCCAAAAACATCACCACCATTGGGCCTGCCGGTATTGCGTACACTATAATAAATAGGAATTTGCCCCACATTACGCGGAAAACTCATCGTTAATTTACCAGCTGGATTATAATCACCATATAATACAGAAGCTACTGCGTTACCCGCTTCAGTACCTGCATGCCATACATCTAAAACCGCAGTTGCAGATTTTAATTCATGGGCAATTGTAAGGGGTCTGCCATTCATTAACACAAGTACGAGTGGCTTACCCGTTTTAGACAAGGCTTCTATTAATTTTTGTTGACTTGCCGGAATATCAAGGCTTGTTCTACTAGCTGCTTCACCACTCATTTCACTGGCTTCACCAACAACGGCAACAATCACATCAGAAGCAGCAGCCACCGCTAGCGCTTCTGCTAATAACTCCTCAGGTGTTCTAGTATCGATAGAAATTTTTTCGCCAAACACATTGATTTTTGCAGCAAATGTAGGATCATCCGAAAGGTTAGCACCCTTTGCATACATTACTTTAGAACCAATACCAGGGCGGTTATTAAAGCCTTCTAACACAGCCACTGCCTGCTTGGCATCGGCATTGATAGACCAGGTGCCAGGCATGTTAGAACGGTCATTGGCAAGTGGGCCAATAAGCGCAATTTTTTGACTTGGCTTTAGCGGCAATACTTGATTGTCATTTTTTAAAAGTACAAAAGAACGCATCGCCGCTTCTTTTGCAAAGGCGCGTTTGTCTGCACTTAACACTTCGGAAGCTCTTTCTTGTTTGAGGTATTTAAATGGATCTTCAAATAATCCTAAATCATATTTGGCTTCTAAAATTCTTTTACAAGCCGCATCAATAGCAGCCATAGAAACTTTACCAGACTGTAATGATTTTTGTAGTGTATTCAAAAAACCTTCACTCACCATATCCATATCAAGGCCTGCATTAAGCGATAATGCAGACACAGCCGCGGTATCGCCAATGCCATGGTTGATCATTTCCGTAACAGATGTGTAATCAGAAACAACAAACCCTTTAAAGCCCCACTGATTTCTTAAAACATTTGTTAGTAGCCATTTATTTCCTGAAGCAGGAACGCCATCCACATCATTAAATGAAGTCATTACGGAACCAGCACCCGCATCCACTGCAGCTTTATAGGGCGGAAAATAATCGTTGTACATTTTGAGCTTACTCATATCTACCGTGTTGTAATCTCTACCACCCTCTGGCGCACCATAGAGCGCAAAGTGTTTCACGCAAGAAAGTAATGACTTACCCGTAGACAAATTTGCATTACCCGCGCCGCCCTGATACCCAACTACCATGGCTTTTGCAATAGCACTTCCTAAAAAAGGATCTTCACCGGCGCCCTCTGCAACCCTTCCCCAGCGTGGATCACGTGCAATATCAACCATGGGAGAAAAAGTCCAGTTTAACCCATCGGCAGTAGCTTCAAGCGCAGCCATCTGAGCCGATTTTTCTATCATGCCTAAATCCCAACTAGCAGATAAAGCAAGTGGAATCGGGAACGCTGTTTTATATCCGTGAATAATATCGGAACCAAATAACATAGGGATACGAAGCCTCGATTCACGTACCGCTAGTTCCTGCACCTTTTTAATTTTTTCTAAACCGGCAATACCAAACATACCACCCACTAAACCTCTTTTGATTTTTCCTTCTACATCGGTACTTACAACAGTACCAGTAACAGAAGCGTCACCTGGAATAATTAAATTGAGCTGACCCAATTTTTCTTGTAGGGTCATTTTTGTCATTAAAGACGAAATGAATTGCGCTTTTGTTTGCTTTTGCGCAAAACTAGGTGTGGCAACTACCAAGGCAATAAAAACCAAAAACTTGGGTATAGAAATAGAACGCATAAAGTTGTAATTATGTAACAATATTAAGAAGCTTTAACGATAATTAAGTTAAATACCCACTTAACTTTACACAAACCACTAGAATGAAATATTTTTTAATTTTCTTATCCTGTTTTGTAGTTGGCCTTAGCAGTATCCAGGGTCAAACATCTGCTGGATATACCGCTTCGATTAAGCATTTTGATTCTTTGCGCATAAATGCTTTAACAGATAAGAATGGTTGGCTTAATCTAGCAGGCCTATACTGGCTAAAGCCGGGTGACAATACATTTGGAAGCGCTACTACAAATACACTTGTGTTTAAGCATAAAAATATGCCAGCTGTTTTAGGAAAATTTAAAGTGACAGGAAACAGGATAAGTTTTGAATTTGAAAAAGGCATAAGTAAATTCCCAAAGGACTATTCGGAAGAGATCGTACTTTTTGATGCCGCTAGCAAAAGGGATACGAGCATCGTATTTAATCAGTTTATGTGGAGCATCATTATTCGTGAAGATAAAATTGGTGTAAGGTTTAGAGATTTAAAAAGTCCTACTCTAACTACATTTAAAGGCAACAAAAGATTTGCCATTCATGAGAAGTGGAATTTGCCTGCGAAATTTTTACCACCTAATCCGAATGGACTTTTTGTAACCAATGTACTAGGCCAAACTACGGCACAAGATTATGCAGGTAAAATAAGTTTTGAGTACCAAGGAAAAAATTATGTACTAGACGCCATTAGTGAAGGACCCGGCGATTTGTTTGTGATTTTTGGAGACGCTACCAACGGAGTAAATACCTACCATACTGGAAGATATATGTATGTTCCAAGGCCTGATAAAAATGGCAATACTTTTATTGATTTTAATAAAGCGTTTAATCCACCATGCGCTTACACCCCTTATGCAACATGCCCGATACCACCTCAGCAAAACATTTTACCTTTTAAAGTAACAGCTGGTGAGTTAGCGGATCAACATAAATAATTACTGTTTTGATATAAAAAAAGGGCGAACCGTGGTTCGCCCTTTTTTTATATCGAAGTGTATAGTATTACTTCTTAGTAAATGAATACGTGTAGTATCCACCATTTGATAGGTTTAGTACTACATCATAAGTGCCCGCTTTCATTGCAAGGTTATCACCGTTGAATTCTAGTACACCATCTCCACCACTATCACCTAGGTTAACATCCCAAGAGCTATTAAATCTAAACTTAAGTTCAGAATCAGCAGCAAGGGTAAAAGTTGTTTTCCAAACCTTCGCGCCACTATCATAGGTAAGGGCTACGTCAGGACTTCCACCCCAACCTGTAAATCCACCTACAATACCAACACCAGTTACAAGGTAGTTAGACCAAGTATTATTTTTAGTATTGGCTCTTAATAAATAGTATCCACCTGCTGCAACGCTTAAGTTACCACCGCTTGTGCTAATGGTTGTAGCTGTTCCACCATAGTTGTTACCATTCCAATCTGGTTGACTTGTAAATTTAAATTCAGAACCAGTAGCTCCAAAGTCAACAAAGCCATGAAAATCTTCGTCGTTCTTGATTGAACCAAGAGAAGGTGCTTTGTCTGGAGACCATCCTTGGTAACCACCCGCTACAAACATCATTCCAAAAGGAACAGCTGTAACAGTGAATTTACCACGTTGGAAATCAAAACGAATTTTGTACATACCAGTCTTTGAAGGACCAGGGAAGTTATCGTTGAAGTTGAATCCAAAATCACCACCTAAATTTAAGTCGGTAACTGAATTGTTCGCTACTGAATATTTATTACTCCAATCACCATTTGCAGGAAGTGCTAAATACTGCTGACCGCCTTTTAAGTAAAAAGTGCCTTCATACGTTACAGAATCAACTCTTGTAAACTCTTGTGTTGGAACTGGAACAGGATTGTTCCAACCACCAATGGTTGCAGACCCTACTAAAAATAACTTTCTAGTTGTAGGAGGTTGCACTTTTGGAGGAATCACATATGGAGTTGCCGTTAACGTTAATACATTAGACGTTAATTGCTCGTTGTTGTTTCCATAAGAAGAAATAATACGCGCATCAATTTTGTATGCAACATTATAGCTAAAACCAAACCCAAGTAATACTGCGTTTAATTCTTTACCAGTAAATGCATAACTCATTCTTCCGTTTAAAACGATAGAAGCAGCTTTAGAAAAACCTCTTCCTGAAGAATCAATTTGTAATACGTATTTAACAGTATTATCATTGGTAGCATACTGTGGGTTTGTCCAAGAGAACAACACCGCAGTACTTAATGAATCTGCTGTTTTGGTTGCGATGGTTGTTGTAGATGCTTGTAATACAACACTCTTTCCTGGCTCGTACACAGTAAGTGGCGCAACTTTTTCACAAGACCATAGTGCTACAGCAAATGTGGCCGTGAAAAGCAATGTTTTTAAAATTTGTTTCATTGTTTACTATTTTAGTTGTTGTTCTTATTGTTTGGTTACAGTATAGGTTCCTGCTTGGAAATCAACTGAAATTTTATAATTACCTGCAACAGATGGGCCATCAAATCCTGGATCCGCATCTTTCTTTTCAAGCGTGCCTGAAAAAGCATCTCCGGCTAATTTCTTATACTGTGTACCCCAAACGCCATTTTCTTGTATCATCTTGTAGTTTCCACCACCAACAAAAGCAACAACGCCTTCGTATAAAGTTTCAGTTACTTTAGCTAAACGCTGAGAAGTAACAAATGGAGCACCTAGTGGGTTAGACCAACCTGATGCAAATGCGTTACCAGTTACCCATAATGTTCCTGCAGTTGGTACAGCAACTTTTGGCGGTGGCGCGTATGGCAACACTTTAAATGCTAACACGTTTGAAATTAATTCGGTTGGTGCAGCTCCTAATGTAGCAATAATACGCACTTCGATTCTTGCAACTCTTCCTGGCTTTACATTCAAATCAGAAATAGCAATATTGAACGCTTTTTGCGTATACGATACCGATAAGTCTTTGCTGATAGAAATAGATTTTTTTCTAGCACCTTTAAAGTTCGCACCAGCGGTATCAATTTCTAAAGTGTAATTCACATTTTGAGAACTAACGCCTGAAGCAAATTTGTAACTAGGGTTTGTCCAATTAAAGGTCACCCCTAAATTATCTTCTGTTAAAAAGTTTAGTGCAATGCTATCTCTTGAAGTAGCAGAAAGCACAGGAGCCGTTCCGCTAATGTAGGTATCTTTTGCTTCGTCTTTTTCACAAGCAGCAAAGAATACGATAGCTAGGCTCACGTAAACTAGTGATTGAATTATTTTTTTCATATAATTTATTTTAAATGTTTCAGACAAGTATTAATAACCTGTGTTTTGAACTAAATTAGGATTAGATGAAATGTCTGCAGATGGAATAGGATACAATCTTCTAAATGCATCTACATTGGTTCCACCTCTAACACCACCTTTCCAAGGCCATAGATAAGAAGACTCTACAAATCTATTGTAACGGATAAGGTCTGTTCTTCTAAATCCTTCCCAATATAATTCTCTAGCACGCTCATCTAAAATGAAATCTAAATTTAATTGAGACGAAGAAATTGTGCTTGCACCTGCTCTTGTTCTTAAAGCATTTACATAACTTAAAGCAGTTCCTGCATCACCAGTTCCACCTCTTAATACTGCTTCAGCATATACCAAGTTCATTTCTGCAGAACGGAAAATTGGGAAATCGATATCTACCCAAGTTAAATTCTTACCTGGGGTACCGTTCATATTGATATTTCTAAATTTAGTGATCGCATAACCATCTGTAAATTTAGTAAGGTCTGAAATGTCTGCAGATTGACCACTTGTATAAAACTGTGAACGCTTATCAGCAGTACCTGTTAAATCAGGGAACTTGCTAGATAAACCAGTAGTCGTTCTTAAACCACCCCATCCACCATCAACACCAAATTGAGCAGCAACCATGCTACCACCAACAGGTGCGTGGGTTAAGAAAGTTGTACCACCCCAGTTTTGTGTTTTTAAACCATCATAGTTAATGGTTAAAATAAATTCTGAAGTGTTTACATTGTTATCTGCACGCATTAATTTAGTATAGTCGCTAATTAATGAGTAACCAGCGTCTAATACTCTTTTAGCGTAAGTAGCAGCATCTGTATTTCTAGCAGTACCTGTGTATACTTGCGCATTTAGATATAAACGAGCAAGAAGTGCCCATGCTGCAGCTTTGTCTGCACGACCATATTCATTTTTACGCGCATCCACTAAATCAGCGTCAATCGCCTTAAGTTCTGTTTCGATATAAGAAAAGATTTCAGCACGTGTTCTTTGCTTTGGCATTACAGAACCTAACGCTTCTGCATCCGTTACAAAAGGAATGTTACCAAACAAATCCATTAAGATTGAATATTGGTAAGCACGCAAAAATCTTGCTTCAGCTCTGTATTTTTTAATCGCTTCAGCATCTACGCCCGTAATTCCTTTAGAAGCAACAGTTGCATCAGCAGATTGACGAATGAAATCGTTTGCTAAAGTAATTTGATAGTAACAACGGTAGTAAAGACCTGTAAGCATTGGATTGCTTGCAGACCAGTTCATGTTGTGAAAGTCTTGAATACCTGGATCTCCCCAAGAAACAACAGCTTCATCAGTACTTAATTCTTGTGCTTTCCACCATAGGCGTAAGAAATCAGAAGTACCTTCATCGATACCTTGTATATCTCCATTACCTGCTGGACCAGCATTACCTGTTAAAGCATAGCTCGCATACACTTTTGCGAAAGCTTGCCTATAACCATTTGCGTCGGCATAAACGGTTGCTGATGTAACATCATTTGTAGGCAACAAGTCTAAAGACTTATTACAAGATGCCAATACAACAAACGCTCCAACTGCGGCTATGATTTGTTTGTATAGATTATTTTTCATTGTTATATTTTTTTGTACTATTGATTGAATTAGAAATCAAGATTTATACCCAATACAATGGTTCTTGGACGAGGATAAAAATTATTATCAATACCACCGTTCATTTCAGGATCTAAACCAGTGTACTTTGTAATAGTTAATACATTTTGTACAGTTGCATTGATACGTAAAGAAGCTTTATCGCTAAACACTTTACCAACATTATAACCTAAGTTGATGTTGTCGATACGCAAGAAAGAGGCATTTTGCACATAGTAATCAGATAAGTAATAGTTAGAACCATTACCGCTAAATCCTGATTTTAAATAATCTCTAGAACCGTTATTGATATAACCAATTGGGTTTAAGATATTTCTTAAAGTACCAGAACTAGATGCGATGTTATTGTATAAGTAGTTGCCAATGTTAGCACGCATTACAATACCAGCGTTCCACTTCTTGTGGGTAACACTTGAACTTAAACCAAAAAACATTTGAGGATCTACACCTTTGTACTGATATAAATCTCTTTCGTTGATAACACCATCTCTGTTTAAGTCAGCATATAAACCATCGATAGGCTTATCGTTTGCATCATATACTTGCTTGTAAACAAAGAAAGCGCCGCGTTGGTATCCAACAGAGTGAATTAAGATTGAGTTACCAGTACCACCACTAATACCACCAAAACGAGCACCTGCATAAGCTGGGTCATCAGAGATGGTTAATTTAGTGATTCTGTTTTGGTTGTATGTTGCGTTGAACGCGATATCCCAAGTTGTGTTTTTATTACGGATTGGTTGGATATTCAAAGTGAATTCAATACCCTTATTTTCCATCGTACCTACGTTTGCAACAATCTTATTGCTAAAGTTAGTACCAGCTGGCTGGTTTACTTCATTTAACAAATCAGAAGTTTCTCTTCTATAAGCTTCAATGGTACCCGTAATTCTATTGTCAGCAAAACCAAAATCTAACGCTAAGTTAGTAGTTGCTGTTTGTTCCCACTTACGGTTAAAATAATAACCATTAGGACGAGATATTGGTGTGAATGTATTACCAAATTGATACTGTGCAGTATTTGAACCTAGGTTGTAATAAGAGATATAGTCATAATAACCAATACCATCTTGTTGACCTGTTACACCATAACTCGCACGTAATTTAAGATCTGATAAAGATTTCATATTCTTAAATAAACCTTCTTCTTTTAACTTCCAAGCAACAGCACCTGAAGGGAATACCGCAAAACGGTTATCTGGATTAAATTTAGATGATCCGTCTTGACGAAGAGAAGCCGTAAATAAATATTTACCTTTTACAGAAATATTCATTCTACCTAAATAAGAACTTAAACGGTATTCAGGTTTATCAAATTCAAAATTTGGTGTATTAACAACTGTGCCATTAAAGGTTTGATCCGCAAAGTTGTAATTCGTTGTCAAATAATTTTGATACTCATAACCACCGGTTAATTCTACTCTTGTAGATAAGTAAGGAATTTCTTTGGTATAGTTTAAATACGCATTCAAATAGGTATTGTTTCTATTTTGACGGTATTGATTGTTTACACCGCTATGAAACTTTCCTGCTGCATCTTTAAAACGCATATACGTAGTTGCGGCTTGATCATTGATCACTGTTGTTCCTTTACCTTCAGCAACATCCATACCTGTGTTTACAACAACGTGTAAATCAGGAATAAAATGTACCTTATAGTCTACCAATGCATTTGCAATATGACGGGTAACATTACTTTGATCATCTTTATCTAATAAAATACCAAGTGGATTTCTTGGTGCTAAAGCACGAAGACCATTTGATGATGTAGCATCTAACCAGTTCCAATATCCATTGTACGCCTGCGTACCAGAATATACTGGTTTGGTAGGATCAAAATAAGTAGCCGCACCAATCGCACCTTGATCTGCAAAGTTTGTTTTGCTAGCAGCTAATTTATAGTTGATATTAACAGTAAGGTGATTATCAAAAAGTGAAGGGCTTACGTTTACACCAACAGTTGTTCTGTTTAGTTTATCAGATTTCAAAATACCTGATTGCATTAAATTACCAAGCGAAAAACGGTAAGGCAATTTTTTTAATGCACCAGATACAGAAATGTTATTGTCTGTAGTAAGCGCTGTTTGATAAATTTCATCTTGCCAATCAGTAGAAGCTGTACCCAACATAGAGGTGTAACTAGGACCTTTTGTTTTTACAATATCTCTAATTTCATCCGCAGAAAATACGTCCGCTTTTTTAGTAACATTTGAAACACTGAATTGAGAGCTAAATGCATACTTAGGTGCACCAGACTTACCCTTTTTAGTAGTGATGATGATTACACCATTGGAAGCTCTCGCACCATAAATAGCAGTTGCAGAAGCATCTTTTAAAACTGAAAAAGATTCGATGTCGTTAGGGTTGATAAGTGCAAGCGCATTTGCTTGACCAGAAATACCACCACCATCGATAGGCATACCGTCCACTACAATAAGTGGGTCGTTACTTGCATTTAAAGATGCACCTCCTCTGATACGAATGGTACTTCCTGAACCAGGCGCACCATTGTTACTTGTGATTTGCACACCCGCTACTTTACCTTGAATAAGTTGTTCCGGTGTTGAAATAACACCTTTGTTGAAGTCTTTAGAAGACACATTCACAACAGATCCAGTTAAGTCCTTTTTACGAACGCTACCATAACCAATTACAACTACATCACTTAACTGATCAACAGCAGGTGATAGTGCAACTGATATGGTGTTGCCGCTTAAGGTTACTTCTTTGGTTTCAAAATTCAAAGAAGATACAACTAGTGTAGTTGCCTTAGCAGGAACTTTCAAACTAAATGACCCATCGGCATTTGTTTGTGCTCCAACACCAGATCCTTTTACAAGGATACTAGCAGCCGCTAACGGCGAACCATCTTTTGCATTGGTTACTTTTCCCGTAACCGTACGATCTTGCGCAATTGATGGCAAACAGAAAACTGTTAGCATCATCAGCATTGCAACAAGTGCTTTTTTAATGTTCATAGAATTACAATTTCAATTTGAATAAATACTAATTAGTGATTAAAAATGTTTGTGTTTTTTGTTTTTGATTTGATTGAATAGATATATGATAAACCCCTGGAGCGAGGCCTTTCTTATTGATTATGAGTTGTTGTTGTCCTTTATTTTGCCATCCATTAAATAGGCCGTCTACTACAACCCCGGTCTGACTTAATAGTTTAACTTGAACCTTCCCTGATTCAGGCAATTGATACTTCACAATCGCTGCTTGTCTAACTGGATTGGGAGAAATAGTTATCGTTGTATTTAATTGCGGTAAACTAATATTGGGTGTAGCAGTAACCACTGCATTGTTGAGGTTTTTATTGGAATACACATAGTATTCGCCAGGCTGTAAGGATACACTTGCAGACCCGCCAGAAACCAACTGGTATTTATTTGAATATAAGCTATACCAAAAACCATCTGTTGGAAAACTAACAGTAGCAGTTTGAGGCGTAACATCAAAATTACCAACCACCACTAATTTAATAGAGTCACCATTCAATTGCATCGACTTTAAAGCGCCAGAAGTGTTAACCGTATACTTATTAGATCCAAAATCAGTTACATAGGCTGGCGTTGCGCGTAGTTTTAAAAATTTAGCATACGCATCATACAATGCTTTACGATTGGCGTCTTGTAAATAATCCCATTTAATAGGTTTTTCTGAAAGGCGACAATTGTTGGCATCTACCGTTAGATTGGTGCAAGTATTAATGCTAAAATCGTAACCGAGTTCACCAAACTGCCACATTAATTTTGGACCTGGCGTGAGTGCCCAAAAGGCGGCAGCCATTTCGTTTCTTTTTAAACCTGTTGCCGGATTTTTGGTACTATAACTACCGGAACCATTTCCAAAATTCAAATTTTTATATTGAAGTCTTTCTTCGTCGTGACTTTCCATGTAAGTCACTAAATGCTGTTGGGCAAAATTTCTAGCATTTGAAAAGCTAGTGCCAAAATTTGACGTAGACGTATAACCCATGGTAGCTTCTGCAAAACTATGATTTGCATTACCCCATAATAACATACCGTAGTCGGCTAATTCTTTTTCTTCAGAATTGTCCGCAAAATGCTCAAGCATGCAATAGCTTCCAGGGCTAGTCGCTTGCATCGTATCATAAATGGCTTTCCAAATTTTTATACGGGAAGCGTCATAATTACCCCATGCACCTACATTGATTGGATTGTTTACTTGCGTGAATCCTTTTGATAAATCCCATCTATAACCATCAATATGAAATTCTTGCAACCAGTATTTAGTAACCCTGTTTACGAGGTCTTTGGTGGCCAAAGATTCATGGTTAAAATCATAACCAACATTAAATGGATGTTTGGCATCTGGGTTTAACCAAGGATTATTTGTTGCAGGTTTATTATTGGTACCATCCCAATACATTTTGGCAAGTGGCGAAGAACCAAATACATGGTTTAGAACCATATCCATAATAACAGCAATGCCTTGCTGGTGCGCTGCATCAATAAATGCTTTGATGGCTTGCGGGGTACCATAATATTTATCGGTAGCAAAAAAGAAATTAGGATTGTAACCCCAACTACTATTCCCTTCAAATTCAGAAAATGGCATTAGCTCTATGGCATTGATACCTAATTTTTTTAAATAAGGAAGCGTATCTTTTAATGTTTGAAAGTCATGCTTGGCTACAAAATCACGAAGCAATAACTCATAGACCACAAGATTTTTTTTATTCGGACGAACAAAATTAGCATCGTTCCAAACATATTTGGGTTGTGCGGTTTGAAGCACACTTACAATATCTGTAGTCTTACCAACAGGGTAAGGTTTTAAATTAGGATATGTTGACGCAGCGATGTACTCGTCATTCCAAGGATCTAATACTTTATGCGTATTGTAATCTGCCACTTTTAAAGCGCCATCAATAATATACTGGTAAGCATATTCTACACCCGGTGTTAAACCCGTTAATCGAATCCAAAAACGCAAACTATCTGGCGTCATTTTCATAACATGTGATAGTCCAGGTGTCCAATTATTAAAATCACCAGTAACAGTGATCGAGGTTTTTTTAGGTGCATATAAAACAAGCGTAACTGATGTAT
>JAOASV010000087.1 GCA_030158535.1 Sediminibacterium sp. | reverse complement strand
CCGCCAAATCCATCCATGCCTCTTTTTCGGTACAACATTTTTTGGATGGTAGCGCTGTCATAAGCGGTGCCTTCATAAGAAATATCCGAATCAAATTTCCATAAGCTAATTAGGTTTCGCTTACTCATTTTTTTTAAGCTTGCTGATAAAGCGTCTTGTAATTCGGTGCAACGCTCGTCACCCATTGATCCACTATGGTCTAGTATAATACCAATATGGTAAATGCTGGTGTCACGTACTTCTTTTAATGTGTATTTGGTAACGTAACAGGTGTCGTTGTATTTATTAATAAACCTAAAAGCATTGGTGCTATCGGCTGCATTAATTTTATGGTAGCTACCTTTTAAATTGGTAGGGTAGCTCATTCTAAATTTTATTTCTTTTTTACTTTTCGAAAAAGCATAGGTATTGATGGTCAATTTTTCTGGGACATAGGTTTCGCCAATTCTTCTTTTAATAACGGGTTTTTGCGTTATAAAAGTCGGCTCATACATAAAAGTATAATTAGCCGGTACTCGGTCAATACCATCAAAGGGTTCAAATCCGGGCCTTGGTTTAAATATTTTTTTATATATAGGCTTTGCTATGGCAGCAGGCATTTTTTTTGGAGGCGCCACTTCTGCAAACAGCTCTCTAGATTCGCGGCAAGCAGTTGAAAAAATCAGACAAAAGACAACAAAAGCAGTTAGTATACGCGTGCTAGAAAAGTGAATACCCATATCTAGTATTTTGATTGGTACTGAAAATTAATTTATTCTGGGCAGTCAATAATGGTCTTTATTTTTTTAAGACTAATTGGGTGAACGCTTAACATCACATAACCACCTCCCGAAGCATTGGTCATGTTGCTAGAATTGGTAAGCCACCTGAGTCTATGAACGCCAACAGTTAACGGCCCTAGTTTAACAGCGCCACCCACCATTAATTGGCCTTGGGTATTGTATTGCATTGGGATATAAACCCCTAAGTGTAAGGTTTCGTAACGGGGCGTAACGGTAATTAGATTGAGGTCACGAACACGGCGTTTGGTAAGCCCTGCACTAGCGTGCATGTTAACAGTAAGGTCCGCGTTGATATAAAAGTCATTTCCAAGGGGCTTATCAATATTTAAATTAAACCTAGTTGGTTTTGCAACTGTAAATGTTTCTGGCATTTGAGTAGTGGTTGCAAATATGGTAGCAAGTGAATCTCTTAACTGATCACTATTTTGAATCCCTGTGGTTTTGCGTGATATTAACGGGTCGTTCATATTTAGGCGTACACCATTAAATACACTGCTTGTAACACTGTTTTTGTAAGACACGCCGCCAATATCCATAATGGAAACACCAATTTTTAATGCATAGTTTAAAGCATGATTGGTTTGAAAGCTATGGGCCTCTGTATTGTAGAGTAAATACTCTGCGCCAATGCTTAGTCCCATATTCGTTTTACCTTGTTTTATAAAGTCGGAACCGGTATTGGAAGTTCCGGCAATGGTTTCGTCATAATTGGAACTATATCCAAATGAAGATCCTCCAGCAGTAAGCGTATACAATGTATCTATGCCATTTGTGCTTTCTAAATAACTTAATTTATTAACGGTGGCATATGCGCCAGAAATACTTTTATTGATTTGTAAAGTAACCCCTGCTGTTAATGTGCTTTTTTGGTTTCTGAAAATTTCTTGCGCGTAATTCAAATTGCCTTCAAGCCAGCCACTGTGTGTAAGAAAGGCTTCTAAGTATGGCGTTTGCCTGTTGATCATAAAAAAATCATGCATGCTTTGTATGCCATTTTTGGCAACGAGCGGCTCTGTTTTGATATGGTTAAAAGTTCTTGCTCTAATGCCAACACTAAAAGCTTGTTTGTTATTTGGTTTGTATAAAAGGTTTAATAAATTAACATCTACATTGCCATGAAAATATTTTGGAAACATACCTTCATGAATACCAATCGAATCATTTTGAATATAAAATGCATTGCTATTGATATTGGCTTGTGCACTGAGTATAGTAGCCTCCCATTTAAAAGATTGATTCACACTAGAAGCAGGGTTATTAAATATGCTCGTGCTTCCAGCAAATGCAGATCCATAAGTGGGTTTGTAGCTTTGCGCAAAAAGGCTGCTGCCAAAACATACTGATCCCAAAGTAACCACAGCTACCAAAAACGTGCGTATAAATAGGTTTTGCTTTGTGGTTGCTTGCATGAATTTATTTTATAAGACCCGGATATACTTTTAATGCCGCTTCTAAACAGTCCATCGCTTTATTAATGTCTTCTAAATTTAAAACATACGCAAGTCTTACTTCTTGTTTGCCCAGTCCTGGTGTGCCATAAAATCCTGTAGCGGGCGCAAGCATTACGGTTTGGTTTTCAAAAGCAAAGTCTTCGAGTAGCCACTGGCAAAATGTATCAGCGTCGTCGATAGGTAATTTAGCCATGGCATAAAAAGCGCCGCCCGGATTGGGACAAAAAACGCCTTCCATTGCATTTAATCTTGTAACAATAAGGTCTCTTCTTGATTTGTATTCGGCCTTGGTATCATCAAAATAATTGGCAGGTAAATCAATGGCTGCTTCACCAGCTATTTGCGCAAAACTTGGTGGGCTTAAACGGGCCTGCGCAAATTTCATGGTAGCGTCAAGTAACGCTTGGTTTTTAGTAATAAAAGCACCAATTCGACCACCGCATGCGCTGTATCTTTTACTGATGGTATCCATGATCACAACATGATCATCTACACCTGTCAAATGCAGCGCACTAATTTGAGTGCCTTCGTAACAAAACTCTCTGTAGGCTTCGTCAGAAAATAAATACAAGTTGTGTTTTAGAATAATACTTTTTAGTTGCTCCATTTCGGCAGCACTGTATAAATAACCTGTTGGATTGTTAGGGTTACAAATTACAATGGCTTTGGTGCGCGGCGTAATTTTTGCTTCAATAGCCTCAATAGGCGGTAATGCAAAACCGTTTTCAATATGCGATGTAATAGGCACAACCGTTACGCCAGCTTCTACTGCAAACCCGTTGTAGTTTGCATAAAAAGGTTCTGGGATAATTACTTCATCGCCAGCATCAAGGCATGCCATAAAGCCAAACAAAATAGCTTCACTACCCCCTGTGGTAATAATGATTTGTTTTTCGTTGACGTCGATGCCCACACTTTTATAGTAACCCACTAATTTTTTACGGTAACTTTCATTACCTGCACTATGGCTATATTCAAGTACTTTAAAATCACTATGTCTTACCGCATCGAGTACCATTTTAGGTGTTTCGATATCTGGCTGACCAATATTGAGG
>JAOASV010000086.1 GCA_030158535.1 Sediminibacterium sp. | reverse complement strand
TTTGTAGTAGCTCACTTCCATATCGTAATGGGTGTGGCTTCTTTCTTCGGCATGTTTGCCGGTGTGTATCACTGGTTCCCGAAAATGTTTGGCCGCTACCTGAATAATACATTAGGCTATATCCACTTCTGGGTAACCATTGCAGGTGCTTATTTAATTTTCTGGCCAATGCACTATGAAGGTTTAGCGGGTATGCCACGTCGTTACTACGATTTTAGCATTTGGGAAAGCTTCAAGCAGTTTGGTGAGCTTAACAAGTTTATTAGTTTGGTATCTATGATTGTATTCATGGTTCAATTATTATTCTTGTTCAATTTCTTCTATTCTATATTTAAAGGAAGAAAGTTAACCAAGCAAAACCCATGGGATGCTACAACACTTGAGTGGACAGCTCCTATCAATCCGGGTCATGGTAACTGGGTAGGTGAAATTCCTGAAGTACACCGTTGGCCTTATGATTACGGTAAAGATGGCGTAGATTTTATAGCACAAACAACACCTGTTGGAGCAGACGAAAGTCAGCACTAAAATGGACAACGAAAACAATCGTTCTAGTTCTTTTGCTAGCAAGGCTAAAGATTATTACCAGCTAATTAAATTTACGCTGAGTTTTACGGTTGTGTTTTCTTGTGTCGTTTGTTACTTACTCGCTCCAAAAGTAATAGTGTTTGATTGGTGGATGATTGCCCTTTTGTTTCTAGCAGGAATGCTGGTTACAGGAAGTGCAAACGCTATCAATCAGGCAGTAGAAAAAGATACGGATGCCGTAATGAAGCGAACAGGTTCAAGACCTGTTGCTGCTGGAAGAATGTCCCAAACCGAAGCCTACACTTTTGCTGTGATTGCTGGACTTGTGGGTGTTGGAATGATGTGGTACTTCTTTAATTTGTCTTCGGCTCTTTTATCTGCGTTTAGTTTGTTTTTGTATGCTTTTATTTATACCCCGCTTAAAAAAATAAATTCTATTGCCGTGTTGGTGGGCGCTTTACCTGGCGCATTACCTTGTTTGATTGGTTGGGTGGCTGGCAATGATGATTTTAGCATGGGTGGGTGGATTTATTTTGGCATTCAGTTTTTATGGCAGTTTCCTCATTTTTGGGCAATTGCTTGGGTGGCACATGAAGATTACAGTAAGGCAGGATTTAAGTTGTTGCCCGCCGATAAGGGTCCAACTAAATTTACGGCGATACAAGGCATCATGTATTCAGTACTAATGATTCCAGTAGGTTTATTGCCTTATTATTTTGGATATACAGGATTTGTGAGCGCAGTAGTTGTGATGGTTTGTAATGTATTTATGGTGGTACAAAGTATCAGGTTGTATCAGCAGATGGATGTTAAAGCGGCAAGACGCGTTATGTTTAGTAGTTACATTTATTTACCTATTGTATTACTTGCATTACTCGCAGATAAAATTAAATAGTAGCAACGAATTAAAATTTATTGAGTATGTCTACACTAGCAACAAACGAGCCACAAAGAATACACCCACACAAATTTTTGATGTGGATAGCGATAGGAAGTATTGTAATGATGTTTGCTGGATTGACCAGTGCTTATATTGTTAAAAAAAATCAAGGAAACTGGTTAGCTATTGAACTACCTGTTGTTTTTTGGTATTCTACCGCTGTAATTCTAGCAAGTAGTTTAACCATGCATTTTGCTAGCACGGCGATAAAGGCAGGCAAAATAATTTCTTATAAATCCCTAATAACCATAACGGCTATTTTGGGTGTGGTATTTATAACCTTCCAGTATCTTGGCTTTAAAGATCTTGAATTGAGGGGTATTGCGCTGATCGGACCTCAAAGTAACTCTGCCTCTTCCTTTTTGTTTGTTATTACGGGCCTTCACATGCTCCACGTACTTGGTGGTGTTATTGCCCTTATTGTTACGTTTTTTAGGTCTTTTTGGGTGCAAGAAGGCCAAATAAACCTTGTTCCAACCCAAATTGTAGCTACTTACTGGCATTTTGTAGATGTACTTTGGATTTACCTATTTATATTTTATCAATTGATCGCTTAATTCAAATAAAAAGTTACCCAGAAATCGTCTTTTTTGACTGATAGCCAATATTTTTGCAACGAAATTTTTAATAAGACATGTCAACAGCAACAGTAGAAACAACAAAGTCTTGGGGTGGTGGAAAAAGCCCATTCAACGTCGAGTACGGTAAATTAATGATGTGGTATTTCTTAATGAGTGATGCCTTTACATTTGGTGCTTTTCTAATCTCTTACGGTACCATTCGTTTTTCAACCAATGGATGGCCTGACCCTAACGAAGTGTTCAGAAGTTTTCCATTTGCTCCAGAAGGAGTACATGCTCCACTTGTGTTTGTGTCTGTTATGACATTTATTTTGATTGTTAGTTCTGTAACCATGGTACTTGCTGTAAAAGCAGGACATGAAATGAATAAGAAGGATGTTGTTAAATACATGATTTGGACCATCATTGGCGGTATTGCATTTTTAGGCTGTCAAGCTTGGGAGTGGAATCACTTACACCATGAAGGTGCATGGTGGGGTCGCAATCCATTTTTAAATGCGGATGGAACTGCATCTTCTACCAACTTTACCAATTACTTCTTTACCATCACTGGGTTCCACGGGTTCCACGTATTCTCTGGTGTGATCATCAACATCATTATGTTGATCATGACACTCCTAGATAAATTTGAACAACGTGGTCATTACCTCATGATCGAGAAAGCTGGATTATACTGGCACTTTGTAGACTTGGTTTGGGTATTTGTATTTACTTGCTTCTACCTAGTATAATTTATTATTTCAACAACATTAATTTAGAACCTGATGTCACATACTGCGCAACACGAAGAAAACCACGGTAATGGTGAAGTAAAAAAAGTTACCATCATTTTATCTGTATTAACCATTATTGAATTGATACTTGGTTTCTGGATGATTGGTATCACTTCCGAAGCTTTAAGACTTGCTATCAAAGGCACAATTATTATTTTAATGATGGCCAAGGCGTTTTATATCGTTGCTTATTTCATGCACTTAAAGCATGAACTAAAAAACCTTATCATGACGATTGTAGTGCCTCTAGGCTTGTTTATTTGGTTTATCATCGCCTTCTTATACGATGGTAATTCTTTCAGAAACTTACGCAACACCTACGATCCATACTTCAAAGAGCGTTCTACTATTAAAGTAGAAAAAAAGGCAGAAGGTCATGGCGCAGGACATGAAGCGGGTGCTACACACGAAGCTGCTGCAGATACCACTGCACATGCAAAAGATACTGTGGCGGTACAGAACAATCA
>JAOASV010000085.1 GCA_030158535.1 Sediminibacterium sp. | reverse complement strand
CAAGTATACCGTTCAGATAATGCTGGTTTAAGTTGGGTAAAGACCCATGCTAAACCGATTGATTTATACAGTACTTATGGTTATTATTTTGGTAAAGTATTTGTAAGTCCAAGCAATCCTGATAAAATTGCCATCACTGGTGTAGGGGTATTATTAAGTACAGACGGAGGTAAAACATTTAAAGAAATTGGTAAAGAAAATGTACATGCCGATCATCATTTTGTTTGGATGAATGGACAAAGAGATAGTCATATGATTATTGGAAATGATGGAGGATGTAATATTACTTATGACAATGGAGCGCATTGGTTCAAAGCCAATACTCCAGCTGTTGGACAGTTCTACAATATCACAGTAGATATGGCTAAGCCATATAATGTTTATGGTGGATTGCAAGACAATGGAACTTGGTTTGGTCCTAGTACCACGAAAGAAAATTATGACTGGTATGATAGTGGACATAATCCTTACACCATGCTAGGGGGAGGAGATGGCATGCAAGTACAAGTAGATTGGAGAGATAATAAAACGGTGTATAGTGGCTCTCAGTTCGGATTTTATAGCAGACAAAATTTGGCGACTAAGGAACGTAAAATGGTTCGCCCGTCTAGAGATTTAGGTGATCCCGCAATTCGTTACAACTGGCAATCACCCATTTTATTAAGTCGACACAATCAAGATGTGTTTTATTTTGGATCGAATAAGTTCCACCGTTCAATGAGTAAAGGCGATAGCTTAGTTACTTTAAGTACAGACCTTACTACAGATCCTACACAAGGCGACGTTCCTTTTGGAACACTGACTACAATGAGCGAGAGTCCAATTCGTTTTGGCTTAATTTATGTGGGATCAGATGATGGCAATGTGCAAGTTTCAAAAGATGGAGGGAATAGTTTTGCATTGATCAATCAAAAATTACCCAAAGGCTTGTATGTAAGTAGGGTTATTGCAAGTAAATACAGTGTGTCAAGAGTGTTTGTAACATTGAATGGATATCGTAACGATCATTTTAATGCTTATGTATACCAAAGTGATGATTATGGTGCAACATGGAAGCAAATCATGAAAGACTTACCAGCTGAGCCAGTGAATGTAATCAAAGAAGACGCAGTATCTGAAAAGGTGTTGTATGTTGGAACAGATGGTGGCTTGTATGTAAGTATAGACGGTGGTGTGAGTTCAATGGCATGGACCAAAGGATTGCCTGCAAGTGTTCCAGTGCATGACTTAGAGATTCACCCTAGAGACCATGAGATTGTAATTGGCACACACGGACGTAGCTTGTATGTAGCTAAACTGGAAGCTTTAAGAAAACAATTAAAATAGGATAAAAAGAAGATTAGCGATTTTTAAATTGCTAATCTACTTTGCTTGTTGTGTATAGGATTTTTCTTTTTGCACTAACAAGTTGAATACTTTTTCTAAAATAGGCGAATCTGTGGCAATCACGGATTCGTCTATTTTGCTTACAGGGATAATGCGTTTGGTAGAACTTGCAATGAAAGCCCCTTTTGCAGTTTTAAGTTCATCTAAAGTAATAGGTCTTTCTTCCACCTGTATTCCGTTCTCTAATGCTGCGGCTAAAATGTTTTTTCTAGTGATGCCCTTTAAAATATCGTCCTTAGGGGTAACAATATGTCCTTGTTCTGAGATCATGAAGAAATTGGATCTTGGACATTCTCTTACCATTCCGTCATTTGTGTATAGAATATCATGACCTCCAAATGCCTTTAATTTTGGTTGCAAGTAAATAGCCATTAAATAATCCGTCGTTTTAACCTGGGGTAATTGACGCTGAAATGGATGACTCATTAAGACAAAAGGATTTACAGAGAAACTATTTGAAGGAACGGGTAGGGGCTGTTGGATAATGGTAAGTCTTGGTTGTTCTAAAGCATATCCATCAGAACTATCTCCGCCAGAAACAATTAATTTCAATCCAGAATAAGGCATATCATTCTTCGCAACCAATTCTAAAACAATTTTCAAAATGGCTTCTTTTGATTGGGGCACTTCCATGTGCATGATAGATGCCGATTGGTATAATCTATCTAAATGGTCTTCTACAAATAAAGGTTGATTGTCTACCACTCTTAAGTAATCAAAAATACCATAACCTCTTTGTACCAATAAGTCATTTAATGACATGCCGGTTTGGCTAAAAGAACTTATATGACCATTGTAATAACAGCTAAGGTTTTCCAAAATAGATAGTTTTAAAGCTTAAATTTACTACAAAATCAAATACTATGGGATGGGTAAAAGAATTTAAAGATTTCGCTATCAAGGGCAATGTGATTGAATTATCTGTTGCTGTGGTGATTGGTGCTGCATTTGGTGGCATTGTTAGTTCATTAGTCGAAGACATTATAACCCCATTGATCCTCACTCCCGCAATCAATGCAGCTGGTGTTGCAGACATAGATAAATTAGCTTGGGGTGCAGTTAAATATGGCAAATCACTTGCAGCCATCATACAATTTGTGTTTATTGCCTTTGTGCTCTTTCTAGTCATAAAAGGAGTCAATAAGGTGAAAGAAAGACAGGCTGCAGCAGATAAATTAGCAAATGATATCCCCAAATTGTCTAGTACAGATCAGCATTTATCTGAGATTAGAGATCTACTTAAAAGCAAGTAGCATTTTACAGAAACGAACATTCAGCTAATCATAGTAGGCTTTCGAAGCATTAAATACATTATAAAATAATATTATATATATACTATTATCAATCTGTAGCTCCTGTATTTATCAACATATATATCTATTTAATTGAATTAATTATATTGCATATATTTTTTTAATCTAATGTTTGTTAATACTTTTAACATCTTACACTCCCCCCCCTTTTTAGGTTCCCCCAATCTTAATGGTGTAAAATCATTTGTTTTTTTAATTAATTAACAGGTTTTGTTTAAAACAAGACAGTAATTATTTTTTATGATTTTATCAAAAATGAAGCAAGCCATATTAGGTGCTGCTATCGTATTCAGTAGTTTAGTAATGCAAGTAAATGCACAGTCTAATTCTCCAAAAAGAATTACTGTGGATCCTAGTTCAACCACTAACTCAGGTACTAGTTTCTCAACCATTAAAATGGCAGTAGACTCTTCTCTTGACAGAGATACTATTCTTGTTAAGGAGGGTATCTACAAAGAGAAAATCATTGTCGGCAATTCTAAACGATTGGTTTTTGCATCTGAGTTTTTATTGGATGGAAGTAAAACCCATATCAACAATACAATTATCTCTGGTGGCGGAGTTACTCAAAATAGTTTAAACGATGTGCTATTTGGT
>JAOASV010000084.1 GCA_030158535.1 Sediminibacterium sp. | reverse complement strand
AGCAATTTTGCACCATTGTATAATTTACCCTCAGCAGATAAAATATACGCCTCATGTTTTGCTAGACCAGACAAGACTTCTACATTGTCTCCTATTTCTTTACCTATTCTAATCCATCTTAAAACTGCTGTATTTTGAGCACTCACAGTATACACGCCAACTAATTGATCTCTATACACCAATGCAGCTTTAGGAATCATCACAGTTGCATTTGAATTGATTGTAGACTTACTTGCAAGTTCAATGGTCTTGATGGTTACATTCGCATACATGCCAGACATTAAAGTTTTAGCATCTGCAGCAGGGATACTTAATTTTACAATATATTGTCCACCTGTGAATTGTGAAGATGGATTGATCTCAATTAATTTTGAATTAAACTGTTTCTTTGCTGCCTCGATTGAAATTGAAGCTGCGTTACCTACTTTTAATCGACTGATTTCATTTTCAGGTACTACTGCCATAATCTGTAAAGCACCACCTTGCTCAATGGTTACAATTGGCATGCCTGGATTGGCCATACTACCTTCTTCTGCTAATTTTTGAGTCACCACGCCAGAAAACGGCGCTATTACATTGGCATAAGACAATTGAGCCTTCACTTCACGCTGCATAGCTTTAGATGCTTCCACATTCGCTTTAGCAGATTGATATTGTAAATTCACTTGCTCCAATTCTTTAGTGGAAGCACTATTTTGCTTATGCAATACAGTGTATCTGTCAAAATCTTTTTGCGCTACTTGTAAACCAGCTTCTGCTTGTTTTAACATAGCGTCTACTTGTGCTTGCTTTGCTTGAATATCGGTACTATTTACCGTAAATAATAACTGGCCAGCTTTTACTTGATCCCCCGCTTTTACATATATTTTAGTAATATAACCCATAATTCTTGTTGCCACATTTGCAGCACGAGCAGATTGCACCTGTCCTGTTACTACCAATTCATTGGAGCCAACACCACTAGTCATATTGGCAACTGTCACTTTAATTTCTGGAGTATTGTCTATGCTTACTTTTTGCTCTGCATCAGAACATGCAGCTATTGATATAGCTAGGATGAAAAATGCTGCAAATAATGGTAATTTTTTATAGTTCATTGTATCTGTTTTTAATAATAATTGATTTTGTTTAAGCTTATTTGTTTGTCAAAAAGGCTAAATAATTGATAGCCGATTTTTGCTCTAATTTAGCTTGTGCTAATTTTAATTTTTGCTCCGATAGTTGTGTTTGAGCCACTAATATATCATTGGTACTCACTAATCCTTGCTCATACCTATTTTTAAGAATCCTTAAGGCTTCATCTGCTTGTTCAACAGCTGTGAATTGTTGTTTTATTTTATAATCAGCATCCTCTATTGCCCTCTTTGTTTTTCTAATTTCAATGGTGCCTTGCTCCAATTGTTGATTCAGTTGTTCTTGAATTTTTAATTTTTCATACTTCTGTGTAGCAGATTTATGCTTTATTTGATTCCCTTTAAAAATGTCCCAAGACAATTGTAATCCAGCAATGTAAGACTTGTCTCCATTCAACCCAATTGAGTTGTCATTGATATTATAATTAGCAAACCCATTCAATTTAGGTGTCAATCCTAATTTTGTTCCTTTTATCATCATTTCATAACTGTTCAATGCAGATGTCATAGCTTTTATATCTGATCTATTCATGGATACATCATCCGATGATTCCTGAATAATTGACAATTCATATGGCATAATACGATACAGTACCCCTTTGTCAGAATGCATTAAACCACTCAATTGATCCGATATCGTTTCTATCTGAGAGCCTGCTTGGCTTACTTGTAATTCGGCTGACTTCACTTGTACTTCCACATTCAAAAGATCCGACTTTTGCATCATGCCTTGGGCATATCTATCATTGGTCAATTTATAAATTGCTCGAATTGTATTCAATCCCTCTTTCGTCACCGATTCATATTGGTATGCAAACTCAAGCATTAAATACTGCTGTATTACTTGCATTTTTATTGCCTCTTTTGTTCTTTCAGCCATTGCCTCATACATACCTGTCTGCAATTTTGCAGCTTTTCTCATGTAAATCGCATCTGGATTAAGAATTGGCTGTTGCAGCATTACTTGCGTATTGTAATTGCTAAAATTGTTTGGGTTATTTAAAAGTGTCGGATTAAAATCTGCTTGTTGTACATTGCCTTGTTGCAATTTGAAACCAAATACATTCAATGGATTGTTGGTGCTATAGGCTGTATGTGATACATTCAATTGTGGAAGCCATATGGCTTCTGTTTGTTTATAATTTGAATTCGCAATAGCCACATCTGCCTTAGACACAGCTATTTGTTTATTATTTTGAATTGCAGCTTGAATGGCATCATCAAGTGATAATGACTTTGTTGTAACCTGCGCTTGTATTAGAGCACCAGGGATCAACAGTGCCCACATTGTCATTAACCTCATTTTCTGTTTTTTCATTTAACTATTTATTTATGATGCAAATGTATTCGAGTTCAATAGCAATCTTGGTGACATATATCACTAACAAAAATGCCACTTAGCAGATGCTAAGTGGCATAAAACCAAACCTTATCGATAACCTACTACTTAAAAATATTATAAAGATTTTTTAGCTAAGTACCAATCTACCATTTCTAAATTACTCTTTTTTCTTTCTGCTAGTGCTTCGATTGTTTTAGGTGCCGGAACAATTACTTTGTCACCTGGCTCCCAATCTAAAGGACATGCAACACTATGCTCTGATGAAGTTTGCAAAGCCAATAGTACGCGCTTTATTTCTGCCATATTCCTGCCCACATTGAGCGGGTAGTACATAATCAATCTGATCTTTCCTGTAGGATCTATAAAAAATACAGCTCTTACTGCAGCAGTTTCACTTTCTCCCGGTTGCAACATGCCGTATAACTTAGATATTTTCATATCTATATCTGCAATGATGGGGAATTCAAATAAAACGCCTGTTTTTTCATGAACTGCATTCACCCAAGCAATATGTGAGTGAATACTGTCAATACTCAATCCTAATAATTTTGCATTGTTTTTTGCGAAAAATTCTTTCTCTTTTGCAAAACCACTCATTTCTGTCGTACATACTGGTGTAAAATCTGCAGGGTGTGAAAACATTACAATCCAGTTACCTTTATTGTATTCAGAAAGTGTTAAAGGACCAGTAGTTGTAGTGACTGTAAAATCAGGAGCCATGTCGCCAATTCTTGGCATTTGTGTGATAACTTCGTTTTCCATTGTATATATTTTTTTTATTAATTTATACAACGAAACTACTCAACAGTATGATCTTTAGTAGTGATAAATGTCACCCATA
>JAOASV010000083.1 GCA_030158535.1 Sediminibacterium sp. | reverse complement strand
CTACTAGGCTGGTGCATTTCTCTAATGGAGCTTCTGCTAATGGGCCCAGTGCTAGCGCCGTTTCGGGCAGGCCAAGCATCCAAATGAAGCGATACGTATTTACTAAAAGATTCTAGACTTGTAATCATACCACCCATGGCGCCATAAATACCATCATGTAATAAAGGTTCTTCTGTCCAGCTGTTATTGATCCATCTATAACCATGCGCGAGCTTTGCATCATCAATGCTAGAAAATTCCCAACTGGCTTCCATGTTAAGTGGCTTCCAAATATTTTCTTTGATATACGCGCCATAATTTTTACCCGTTACTTTTTCTATGATATAGCCAAGCATGGTAAAACCTACATTACTGTATTCATACGATAAGCCAGTAGCGGTAGAAAAATGAATTCCTTTTTTGATGAATGCTAAAAATTCTTGCGACGTTTTTTCTAGCTGACGGTCTCCCCATGGATTGTCTTCTGGAAATCCTGCCGAGTGCGTGAGTAAATCTCTAATGGTAATGGGTGCAGCATCTGTGGTGAGCCCTTGATTTTTTAATTCAGGAATGTACTTGCTGGCTTTATCATCTAGGTTTAATTTGCCTTCATCTCTTAATTTTAAAATGGCCATCGCCGTAAAACTTTTAGACATCGATGCAATTCTAAACATGCTTTTAGGCGTAGCAGGCGTTTTGGTTTGCAAATTGGTATAGCCGCTACTTGTTGTATACACTAGCTTTCCATCAAGTACAATGCCAAAACTGTAGCCCGGAAAATGATTTTCTGCTGCATATTTTTGCACCATTTTTTCAACCACCGGAAATGCGATGCGCAGTTTTTCTAGCCTATTACTGTCTTTAAAATAAGGAGGTTCATAACCAACTTGTGCCGCAATAAAAAATGGTAGCAACCCAAAAGCTGCTACCATTCTAAATATGAATAATTTATTTTTTCGCATTAATCTCTACTTGATAGTTTACTAAGTAATCTTAAGATTTCTAAATATAACCATACAATGGTTACCATTAGGCCAAAAGCTGCATACCACTCCATAAATTGAGGAGCGCCTCTCTCGGCACCCTGTTCAATCATATCAAAATCTAAAATTAAATTGAGTGCTGCAATCGCTACAATAAATAAGCTAATGCCAATACTTAACATAGAGTTATCTCTAACAAAACTTACGTCAACGCCAAATAAACCAAGTATCCAGGTAAGTAAATAAAAGATGGCAATGCCAAGCATGGCGCTCATCATCATAGACTTAAATTTTTCGGTGGGTTTAATCACTCTAAAATTATAGAGTAAAAACATAGCAACCGCTACGCCAAATGTTAGACCTACTGCTTGAACCACAATGCCTGGGTAAAAAGCGTCGTTAAACATTTTAGATATAGCGCCTAAAAATAAGCCTTCAAGTATTGCATAAGCAGGTGCTAGTGCAGGGGCCCAGTTAGGTTTAAAAGTGATGGCTAGTGCTGTAATGAGTCCACCTATAACACCCACAATCATAAGGGTTTGTGCGAGGGTAGGATTGTTTTGATCAATTAAATGCCAAGTGTAACCTGCTCCAGCAATTACACCTACTAGCATGAGTCCAAATTTATTCATGGTGCCTCTAACAGACATCGTGCCTTCTGCGTTTGCCTGTGCGTGACCAACTTTGTCGAACATTTTTTCTGAAAGGGTAGGATTTCCTGATTCAAATAGTGCCATGGTTGTTTAATTTTTGTTACCCAAATATACAATAAGATTTATTTTTATAGAAGCCTCTTTTCAAGACTTTAACAGTTAAAAAACCATTGGCTACCTCCTCAGTAAATTGTAACTTTACCGCAATTAAAGAAGCTCATGGAAAAGAAGGAAACATTACTGCAGGACGTTGTGATCAAATTTGCTGGTGACAGTGGTGACGGTATGCAATTAACTGGTCAGCAGTTTACCAATAATACCGCGTTACTGGGTATTGACCTCGCTACTTTTCCAGATTTCCCCGCAGAAATTCGTGCCCCTATTGGAACGCTTCCGGGTGTGAGTGGATTCCAATTACGTTTTTCTAGCGACCGCGTTTTTACACCTGGTGATGATTGTGATGTGCTTGTTGCGATGAACGCCGCTGCTTTAAAAGTAAATTTAAAAGCCATTAAAAAAGGCGGAAAAATTATCGCGAACGTAGATGGCTTTGATGCCAAAAATTTACGCTTAGCCAATTATCCAGATGGCGTGAATCCCTTAGAGGACGGCAGTTTGGAGGGTTTTGAACTAATAAAAGTAGACGTCACTAAACTTACGCGTGAAGCATTAAAAGACTTTACTGATTTAGGTACCAAAGAAAGAGACCGTGCAAAAAACATGTTTGTGCTAGGTCTTATTTACTGGATGTACAATAGAAATTTAGACAACACCATTACTTTTTTGAATGAAAAGTTTGGAAAAAAAGATACTATCCTTCAAAGTAATATTAAAGTGTTGCAAGCTGGTTTTAATTATGGCGACACTACCGAAACTTTTTCGAGCCGTTACCGTGTAGAAAAAGCTAAAATGGTGCCTGGTACTTACCGAAGTATCATGGGTAATCAGGCTCTTTCGATGGGTTTAATTGCAGCAAGTGAAAAATCGGGCTTATCTATATTTTTAGGCACTTACCCAATTACACCGGCTTCCGATATTTTACACGAGCTTAGTAAGCACAAGGCTTTTGGTATTAAAACCTTTCAGGCCGAAGATGAAATTGCAGGTATCTCAGCAGCCATTGGCGCTAGCTATGGTGGCTCTATAGGGATAACCACTACATCAGGGCCTGGTATGGCACTTAAAACCGAAGCGATGGGCCTTGCTGTTATGTTAGAGATCCCACTCGTAATTATCAATATTCAACGTGGGGGTCCTTCTACCGGACTTCCTACCAAAACTGAGCAGAGTGATTTGTTGCAAGCCTATTATGGCCGTAATGGAGAATGTCCAATGCCAATTGTTGCTTCTTCTACACCTAGCGACTGTTTTGATGCTGCTTATGAAGCTGTGCGAATTGCTGTGCAACACATGACCCCAGTTATACTATTAAGTGATGGATATATTGCCAATGGCGCAGAGCCTTGGAAATTTCCTGTAGCTGCAGATTTAGCGCCTATTCAAGTGAATTTTAAAACAACACTTGATGAAGGGGAAACAAAATTCATGCCGTATAAAAGAGATGAAAAACTGGTGCGTCCATGGGCTGTTCCAGGAACGCCAGGTTTTGAACACCGCATTGGTGGTATCGAAAAGCAAGACATTACGGGTAATGTGAGCTACGATCCGGATAATCACCAGCACATGGTAAATACTCGTCAGGCTAAAGTAGATATGATTGCTGATTATATTCCGCTTCAACAATTAGACAGTGGTGCTGCAACTGGTAAAGTATTGGTACTAGGTTGGGGCTCTACCTATGGTGCAATTAAAACGGCTGTTACAGAATTACAAGCGGCAGGACATGCGGTAAGCCATGCACATATCAAATACATGCGTCCTTTCCCTAAAAATTTAGGAAGTATCATTGCAGGATTTGATAAAGTATTGATTCCTGAAATTAACAATGGTCAACTCATTAAAATAATTAGAGACCAGTATTTAGTAGATGCAAAAGGTTACAATAAAGTAATGGGAGTCCCTATCACCAAAGGTGAAATTATAGAGACCGTATTAAATATGCTTTAATCGACTAGTCTTTATTGCCAGCCGAAAATATTTGATCTACAGCGCCACCTAGCATTGGAAATTTTTCTTTTACAAAACCAGCAATGGTAACAATAGCTTGTTGTGCTTGCTCTGGTGTTAAGGATGCTTCTTTAACTAAGCGTTCTACTAATTCGTTCATATCAATTGTTTTTAAGCAACTTTTAGAGAACTAAGTTTGCTTTTGCTAAACTTTTGTTCTGCGTAATCAAGGGTAACAATAAATTTTTGTATGTCTGTGCCCGGAAGTTCAAACATGGCGTCGGTTAAAATACTTTCACAAATACTTCTAAGGCCTCTAGCGCCAAGTTTATATTCCATGGCTTTGCCTACCATAAAATCAAGTACTTCCTCTTCAATAATAAGTTCAATACCTTCTAGTTCAAATAAACGGTGGTATTGTTTGAGCAATGAATTTTTAGGCTCGGTTAAAATGCTACGTAAAATGCCAGCATCTAAAGGCTCTAAGTGGGTTACCACAGGAAGTCTTCCTAGTAATTCGGGGATTAGTCCAAAGCTTTTTAAATCTTGTGCATTGATAAATTGCAGTAAATTTTTTCTTGCATTTTCCTGCTCGTCTTTATTCACGCTAAAGCCAATAGCATTGGTGTTAATACGTCTCGCAATTACTTTATCGATACCATCAAAAGCACCACCGCAAATAAATAAAATATTTTTAGTGTCTACCTTAATCATTTTTTGTTCGGGGTGCTTACGTCCACCTTGTGGTGGTACCAGCGCTTCTGTACCCTCGAGCATTTTTAATAAACCTTGTTGCACACCTTCACCACTTACATCACGCGTAATAGAAGGGTTGTCTCCCTTGCGTGCAATTTTGTCAATTTCATCTACGTATACAATGCCTCTTTCGGCAGCTGCAACATCGTAATCACAGTTTTGTAATAAACGGGTAAGCATACTCTCAACGTCTTCACCAACATAGCCTGCTTCTGTAAAAACAGTGGCATCAACAATTGCAAAAGGAACATTTAAAAGTCTTGCGATGGTTTTGGCTAAAAGTGTTTTACCCGTACCGGTTTCGCCTACCATAATGATATTGCTCTTTTCAATTTCAACATCATCTGCTTGTGGTTTTTGTGCCACACGCTTAAAGTGATTGTATACCGCTACCGACAAGATTTTTTTTGCATCATCTTGTCCAATAATGTATTCGTCTAAAAACTTTTTTATTTCTATGGGCTTGCGCACATTGAGTTTAAAGTTTCCTTTGTCGCCCTCTTTTTTAACCGTTACTTCTTGTGCGATAATTTCTTGCGCGTGTTCAACACAGTTTTCGCAGATATGCGATTGCTGCCCAGCAATGAGAATTTTTACCTCATCCCTACTTCTGCCACAAAAAGAACAGGTTAATTGATTTGCTTTTGCCATAAAACGGTTGCTCCTTATATCTTTTCTAATACACTATCCACAATGCCATATGCCACGGCTTCTTTGGCATCCATCCAATAATCACGATCAAAATCTTTCATGATTTGATCTACTGTTTTGCCACAGTTTTCTGCTAAAATGCGCGCACCAATTGCTTTTGTTTTTATAATTTGTTCGGCCTGAATTTCAATATCAGCGCTTTTGGCTTGCATATAACCACCAAGGCTAGGTTGGTGAATCATCACTTCGCCGTGCGGATAAATATAACGCTTGCCTTTGGCGCCAGCACTTAATAAAATCGAACCCATACTTGCCGCAAGTCCCATACAAATAGTAGATACCGGACTCTGAATGAGTTTCATGGTATCATACATGACCATACCGCTCGTTACAATGCCACCTGGGCTATTGATGTAAAATTTAATTTCTGCTCCTGGCTTGTCTGCGTCTAATAAAAGTAATTTATTCACTACGTCTTTAGCAGAATTGTCATCGACTACACCCCATAAATAAACAGTTCTCTTTTCAAAGAAAAGTTTTTCCATTTTTTTCATGAGCATGCCGTTGTTTACAGGCTTGTCTTCTTTTACAGATTCTTCTTCGTCTTCCATTAAGTATGGATTTACAATATATTTTAAGTCTGTCATGTCGTTGTTATTTTTTTTCTTTGCGTGGGTTGGTTAATAATACTTCATCTACCAGTCCATATTCTTTTGCATCTGCGGCTGTCATCCAAAAATCTCTATCACTATCTTTTGCAATCGTCGCTTCGTCTTTACCGGTATGATGCGCTGTGATAGCGTATAATTCTGATCTTAATTTTTTAATTTCTCTTGCAGTGATTTCTATATCTGTTGCTTGACCACCAATGGCACCACTAGGTTGGTGCATCATGATTCGGCTATGCTTAAGAGCGGTACGTTTTCCTTTAACACCAGCGCATAATAAAATTTGTCCCATGCTTGCTGCCATACCCGTGCAAATAGTGGCAACATCTGGTCCAATAAATTGCATGGTATCATAAATGCCAAGACCTGCATATACACTGCCTCCTGGGCTATTGATATACATTTGGATATCGCGGGTACGGTCGGTGCTTTCTAAAAACAAAAGCTGCGCTGTAACAATATTTGCAACATAGTCGTTAATGCCTTCGCCTAAAAATATAATACGGTCCATCATTAAACGTGAAAACACATCCATGCTAGCCACGTTCATGGGACGCTCTTCAATAATATAAGGCGTAAGGTTGGTTACCTGGCTGTAATTGTGCAGCGTTGCACTACTAATACCGCGGTGCTTAATAGCATACTGCTCAAATTCTTTTCCTAGATTCATATACTTTCATTTTCGCTTTGAAGATAAGTTATTTGCTTTTCATAAAAAAAGCCGGGTTACCCCAGCTTTTTCCTATAATTATATAAGATTAGTGGTGGTGATTGTGCAATTTTTTTGCAAAATCTTCGGCGCTAATGCTTTCTTCTTTGGCTGAAACCTGTGTTTCAATGATGCCAAATAATTTTTCGGTACTAATGCGGTGGTAGCTGTCCTCCACAAATTTGCGGTCTTGCATCATGCGGTTTGCATAATCTTCAACCCATTGTTGGTTGTCACCTAAAGCACCTAGTTGACCACCCATGTAGCTAAACAATTGTTGCTTAGCAAAATCACGGATATCGTCAGGCATTACTTCAATTTTATTATCGGCAGCTAATTTGCTGCTTACGAGTGTCCACTTTAATTGACCAGCAAAGCTTGGGTAATCTGCTTCGGCTTCTGCTTCAGTCTTAGGTTTTTCGCCACCTGTTTGTAACCAACGCTTTAAAAATCCTTCTGGTAATTCCATTGGGGTATGGTCTACAAAGTGGTGATAAATTTGATCGTGAATTTGATTGCGAGATTGTGCATCATAATAAGCTTCCATTTCCTTTTTCACTTCTGCAGTAAATTCTTCGGCAGTTGCAATTGCGGCGTTTGGATATACGCTTGCAAAAAATTCAGCGTTCATTTCAGCCTTTTCTACTAGACCTACTTTTGTAATTTGTAAGCTAAAATATTTATCAGCGTCTGCATCTGTTAATCCTAAATCAGCTAAAATTGCTTCTTTTTCTTTCGCTTCAAACGCTTTGCCCAATTGCAATACAACGCTATCGTCGTTTTTCTTGCCAATCAAGTTTTTTCTAAATTTAGGCTCAAAATATTTAACAAGTAAAGAGTTGTCTTTTGTAATACCACCTTCAACAGCTACACCAGCTTTGTCGCACTCAACAAATTTTACATTTAGCACATTGTCGTCACCAGTTACGGCTTCAGGCTCTGTCATTTTACCGCTACGAATTTGTAAACGCTCAAGTTCGTCTTGTAACATTTGGTCGGTAACATTTATTTTATAACGTGTAACTTTTACTTTTTTCACGTCAATATCTACTGCTGGCTTAAGTCCAATTTCAAAAGCAAAAGTGTAGCTCTCTGGATTGTTAACATCCATATTGCGTAACTCGCTATCTAATGGAAGCGGCTGAGCAAAAATATCTAGTTGTTCTGCTTGTAAGTAGCTGTTTAATTCCTGCTCTACTGTTTTTAAAACTTCGTCTGTAAAAACGCTTTGACCGTACATTTTTTTAACAAGTCCTGCAGGTACCATTCCTTTTCTAAAACCAGGAATATTTGCTGTTTTCGCATATTTTTTGAGGCTCACTTCAAAATTGCCTAAGTAGTCTGCCTTGTCTAAGGTTACTGTTAGTTTGTCTGTAAGCTTTGCAATGTTCTCTCTAGTAACTTTTGCCATGTCTTCTTATTTATAAGGTTTTGCCTGAGGCCCAAATAGGCCAAAGGGGTTAAATGGGCTGCAAAGGTAACAATTGTAGGCTAAAAACAGCTCTATTATTTGCCAAAAGCGGCAATATTGCTGCTAAAAATCTTTACGGCGATGGCGAGCAAAATCACACCAAAAAACTTCCGAACGGCCATTAAACCGCCTTCTCCAAGGCCTTTTTGGATCCAATTCAGTGATTTTAAGACGATAAATACGATAACGAGGTTTACAACGATACCCGATAATATGTATACTTCTTCAAAATTGGCCTTTAATGACATAATGGTGGTAAGGGTCCCGCTTCCGGCAATAATGGGGAAGGCAATGGGTACCATGGTGCTAGATTTGGCGTCTTTGTCGCCTTTAAAAATTTCGTGCCCAAGTACCATTTCGAGGCCTAATAAAAAGATCACTACAGATCCACCCACCGCAAAAGAGCGAATGTCAAGGCCTAGCACTTTTAAAAATGGCTTACCTACATATAAAAACGCAATCATGAGGGCCCCAGAAATAAGGGTAGCATTAATAGATTTAATGCCACCCATTTTTTCTTTCAAGGATATTAAAAGTGGGATAGATCCCACAATATCTATAACCGCAAATAATGTAAATGTAACGGTGATGAGTTGGTCAAATTGAAAGTTCATATTGGTAAGTATTGGTGCCCTTCTTACAAATATAACCAATTATTTTACCAACTGAACACGGCTCCAAGACTAGCATTGAGTGGCATGGTTTTAAAGCCATAGACCTCATAATATTTGGTGTTGGTGAAGTTTTGAATATCCGCGGTAAAGCGCCAATATTTATTAAGTTGGTAACCAACATTTGCAGCAAGTGTTGCATAGGATTTCAAAAGTATATCAGGCGCCGCATAACCACCTACATCATATCTTTTGCTAGCATACCTGCCCGTAATTTCAAGTCGTAATTTTGTATTGACTTGAGCGCTGATGCCCATATTTAATTGGTGTGCAGGCCTACGTAGTAAATAATCGTATGTGATGGTATCTTGATTGGTGATTCTATTTTGCGTGGTTTCTTTTCCAGCTAAATAAGTGTAGTTAGCAAAAGCAGTAACGCCATTCGCAAATGATTTTCTCAGTTCTAATTCTAATCCGTTCACTGCTTGTTTTACATAATTAAAATATTGAAAATTGATGTAGTTGTAATCAATGCCATTAGCCGTTTGTCTGTTAAAATAAACAAGCCTGGTTTGTAGCGTTTTGTTTTGGTAACTAAAACCTGCTTCGTAACTGGTTGCTTTTTCTGGATCTAGTTTGTCATTGATACTTATTTGATATAAGGACGGCGCTTTAAATCCAGAAGACACACTTGCAAAGATTCGTGTATTTGCGCTTAGTGCAAAAGATGGATTTAAAGTAAAAGTTTGATTGCTTCCATACACCGAATGTTTGTTGGCACGACCACCCAATTCGAGGGTTAATTTTTTATCTAGACTAGTGTAGAGTAATGAACCATAGATGGCAGACTGCTCGGCATATCTAGTAGGCTCATTAAAATTATAAGGTCCCCAACCGCTCACAGAAAGATAGTTTTGACTGTATGAACCTTTTCTGTAATCCAGTCCTGCAAGGGCTGTTAGCCTTTCTGATAATTTAACGCTGGTATATATTTCGGCGTAATCAGAAGCAGCTGCGTAATCGTTTTTTTCAAACCAAGTACTTGTTTTATGCGTACTATCATTTAAAAAATGTCGGTCCAAAGTATTGTGCTGATAGGTACCCGTGATTTGAAAATTATTTTTCTTGTACACAAAACCAGTACCTAATAGTAAGCTGCTATTTTCGATGGTAAAATCTCTATCATCTCTAAAAACGCCCGCATCAACACCTGCTTTGTATTTGTTGTACATGCTAAATGCCTTAACCGAAAAATGTTCGGTAGCTGCGTAGTTGATTTGACCATGTAGCGCGAGGCCTTTGTACAAGTCGGCGACAAAATTATTTTGTCCGGTGGTGTCATTTGCTGCAGTAATTCCTTTTGTATTGGTATGCGATTTACGTCCGGAGTAAGACCATTTATTTTTTTTACCTGCAACTTGCAGGTTATTTTTTTGCGTACCAAAACTGCCCAAAATACTACTGGCATTGATTTGTAATGGACTCGAAATATCTTTACTGGTGGTAATGATATTAATCACACCTGCAATGGCGTCACTGCCATACAGGGTTGATTGCGCACCTCTGCAAATTTCTATACGCTCAATGCTACTTGTTGCAAATAGGTTTAAGTCTAAATCGTTGTTGATAAATGAAGGGTCATTTACTGGAATACCGTCTAGTAATACCAGTGTTCTTCCGCCCGAAGCGCCTCGCGTAAAAATGGTTTGTACACTACCTGCATTGTTGCTACTTCCGTTAACGGTTACACCCACTTGTTCTTGGAGTAGGGTGGCTAAATTTTTGTTACCCATTTTTTCCAAATCAGATTTGGTAATAACGGTAACCACTTTGCCTGTGGTAGATTGTTTTTGTGCCATTTTATTGGCCGTCACCACAACTTCATCGAGGGTGGTGGTGTCTTGTTGTGCGCTTACCATTTTCGCTGAAAATAGCAAGGTGAGGAGCATTAATTTTTTGCCCATTGTTTGTTTTTTTTTAATTTGAACAATGAGCTTTCAAGTGTTAAAACGGTAGAAACATAAATAGCCGCTGATACAGCATTTACATTCCATGCTTTTCGCCCGAAAGCCGTGAATGATGGTTTGTGACTGGCAGGTCTTCTGGCTCACGCGCTTCCAACGGGCCTTCCCATTCTAGAGTAGAACAGTGGCTGAGGTGTTGGTTGCATAGATGCGTTTACAGCTACGGGGATAGCGCAAGACTTACACTTGCTTCCCTTTTAATTCCGAAAAATTCGAAAACCAATTACAAAGCGAAAATAGTTATTCTGAATGCATTTAGCTACCTAAGGTCCTTTTTAGTTTTGCACCATGCGTTGAAAACTCCCTGAAAGTTTACTACATTTAAGCCCACACTTTATGATATGCAATCGAAACAAAAATTAAATTTATTTAGCTTCACCATGATTGTGGTAGGCCTTGTAATTGGGATGGGGATTTTTAGAACCGCAGCTACCAGTGCTAAAGATGCCATTGAGCCATCTGTTTATTTTAGTGCTTGGATAGTAGGTGGCCTAGTTGCCATGTGTGGCGCGCTCACGTATGCAGAAATAGGAAGTCGTTATCCTGTTACGGGCGGCTATTATAAAGTGTTTTCTTATGCCTATCATCCAAGTATCGCATTTGCAATTAACTGTATTATTTTAATTAGTAACGCTGCCAGCTTAAGTGGCGTTGCGCTTATTGGCAGTGGTTATATCGCTAAATTGTTTCCGGGATATAGTTGGTCCGATATTGATAAAGCCCTCTTAAGTGTAGCGGCTATTTTAGTTTTTTATTTTATCAATTTGCGTGGATTAAAAATGAGTGCGCGTGCGCAAAACGTACTCATGCTTATAAAAATTACCATGATACTCGTTATCATTGCAGCTTTATTTTTTCCGCATGAAACCCTTTTGCACGCTGCGTCTGCACCAGTACAAGCTGTAACAAATATGAGTTGGATTCAAAGCTTTGGCATTAGTTTAATAGCAGTATCGTTTACTTATGGTGGTTATCAACAAACCATCAATTTTGGTAATGAAGTAGAGAAGCCATCGCAAACCATACCCAAAGGAATCTTTATTGGTATCACCATCATTATTATACTTTATTTACTAGCCAATTTTAGTTACTACATGATTATTGGCTTTGACAATATGAAAGGTGAAAGGGAAATCGCATACGCGCTTATTCAACAAACTTTTGGTGATCAGGCTGCAAATATTTTTTCTTTCTTTTTATTTTTTGGCGTACTCGCTTATGTGAATGCACTCCTTATGAGCAACCCAAGGGTGATGTATGCCATGAGTGCCGAAGGAACACTTCCTGCCGTTTTTTCTAAGCAAGATAAAAAAACAGACGTGCTCGTTTTTTCGTTAACCATTTTTGCGGCGGTATGTATTGTTATTTTGTTTTTTGCACAAACTTTTGAAAAGATTTTAAACTTCACCATCTTTTTAGACTGCTTTGGGATGGTGGCTTCCAGTGCTGCGATTTTTAAGCTCCGCAGTAAAACCAAGCACCTAGATGGCACAGGCATTTTCAAAATGAAATTATTCCCTCTTATACCCCTGTTTTTTATTGCCAATTACCTCTTTGTGGGGGTAAGTATTGCCATGCAAACCCCAGAAACGGCTGGAGTGGGCGTTGCCGTGTTGGCTGCCTTTATGGTGCTCTATTTTGTTACTTCTAGGTACCGAAAATCGGGTCCCGAGGCTGCTGAATAGAGAAATTCACCCTTCATACCCCATAAATTGCCAAAATACCCCCTTTCTTTCCGTCTGTCTAAATTTTAGGGCAAAGGGCATGGAATGCACTATTTTTGCTCTTCTATGAAATCATTATTTACCCTTCTTGCTGCCTTTGTAGTATTACAGGCTCAGTCCCAAACCGAAAAGTGGGATCTCAAACGTTGTGTAGAATATGCGACCAGTCATAACACTTCTGTTAAACAAGCCGATATTCAGGCGCGCATTGCACAGGTTCAAGCCAAGCAGTCTAAACTAGCACTTTATCCATCTGTTTCAGGTAATTCTGGAATGGGAGTGCGTTTTGGTAGATCTATCGACCCTACCACCAACGCCTTCGCCACCACACAATTTTTATACCAAAATATTGGATTGTCTGGGGGTATGCAACTATATAATTATGGTAGTCTTAAAAATAGCGTTGCTGTTGCCGATTTAAACGCAAAAGCAGCCCTTGCCGATATTGATAGAATTGCCAACGATATCTCTTTAAACGTTGCTAATTTTTATTTAAATGTATTAGCATCTTCAGAGCAAGTAAAAATTACACAAGTACAAATTGCACAAACATTAACGCAATTAGAAATCACCAAAAAAAGAGTAGATGCTGGTGCATTACCAGAATTGAATTTGGCTGAAATACAGGTGCAGCTTGCGTCTGATAGTAGTAATTATATTGCTGCGTATACAGGCTATGAGCAAAATATTTTAAATTTACAAGGGTTATTAAACCTAGATCCTGCCGTGCCATTTGAAGTAGCTACGCCAAATATCAGTAACATTCCTATTCCAAGTTTTGCTGAATTGCAACCTGCTATGGTATATGAAATGGCACTTGGTACACAACCGCTACAAAAAGCAAATGCCATTCGTTTAGAAGCCGCTAAAAAATCGGTATTGGTGGCAAAAGCACAGCAATATCCAACCTTATCGGTGGGTGGTAATTTGGCATCCAATTTTTCTAATTCTTTTAGAAGAACAACGGGCGCAAGCTTTTTAGGATACGGAACACCAGTGCCTGGCTTTGATCCAAAAGTATCTATTGGAGGTCAAGACTATTTTATACAGAGCCCCGTTTATAAACTCAATCAAACCAACCGAAACATCAGTGAAATATGGGATGGTTGGGCTAAACAGCTTAGTAATAACTTTGGTCAGAACATTGGATTTAACCTATCTATCCCCGTTTTTAATGGTGGTCAAGCTAAAGGAGCGTATCAGCGTGCCAACTTAAATGTTAAATCTGCGGAGTTGCAAAAAGAACAATCTGATATCACGTTAAAGCAAAATATTTATACGGCTTATAACAATGCAACTGCTGCTTTGCAAAAATTAAATGCAAGTACCAAAGCTGTTGAAACAGCACAAAAAGCATATGACTTTGCATCAAAAAGATATGAAGTGGGGCTTTTAAGTTCGCTGGATTTAATTACCAATCAAAATAATTTGTTGCGTGCTAAAGTGCAACAATTAAGTAACCAATACGATTATATATTTAAAATGAAAGTGCTTGAATTTTACAAAGGACAAGGCATCACACTTTAATATAGCATCATTACATTTTTAAAAAGTTTGAAATAAAATACCATGAATAAAAAATTACTTTGGACGATCGTTTCACTTGCCCTTTTAATTGTTGTGTTTGTAACACTTAAAAAAACCGGCGTTATTGGAAAAGAAGATGGACTTACCGTTTCTGCAGAAAAAGCCGAAATGCGAACCATCATTGAAACAGTGAATGCGAGTGGTAAAGTATATCCAGAAATTGAAGTAAAAGTAAGTCCGGATATCAGTGGAGAAATTGTTGAGCTAAACGTAAACGAAGGTGATAGTGTAACCAAAGGTCAAGTACTAGCCCGTATTTATGCAGACATTTATTCTACGCAGCGTGATCAAGTAGCCGCAGGTGTAAACCAGGCTAGAGCGCAGCTTGCAAATTCATCTGCAAGCATTGGCGGTCTTAAAGCAACGCTTGATAATGCAAAGCAGGTATATGATCGTCAACTTAAATTATACAACGACAAAGTAACTTCTCGTCAAGAATTTGAACAAGCACAACAAGCATTAAGATCTGCAGAAGCAAATTATAATGGCGCCAGAGAAGGACTTAAAGGTACGCAAGCCGCTATCAGCGGCGCAGAGGCTCAATTAGCGCGTGCCAATAAAGATTTATCAAGAACAACACTCGTAGCACCTATGAATGGTATTATTAGTTTGCTTGCAGTAAAAAAAGGCGAGCGTGTTGTGGGTACTGCGCAAATGGCTGGTACAGAAATGATGCGTGTAGCAGATATGCGTAGCATCGAAATTAGAGTTGACGTTGGTGAAAATGATATCCCTAAAGTAAAAATTGGCGATACGGCTGTAGTTGAAGTGGACGCTTATACCAATAGAAAGTTTAAGGGGCTGGTGTATAAAATTGCAAATCCTATCACTGCTGGTACAGCAGCTGGCGGAAGTTCTGAAGTAACCAACTACAAAGTGCATATTCGTTTACTCGCAAGTAGCTATCAAGATTTAATTGTTGCTGGCAATAGCTTTCCTTTTAGACCTGGTATGAGTGCAAGTGCGGATATCCAAACCAAAACCAAAGTAAACGTTTTATCGATTCCATTAAACGCAGTAACAACAAGAGACAAGTCTGAAGGTAAAGCAGGTGCAAGTACTGGTAAAGAGGATAAAAAAGAAGAAGCTGCTCCAACTACCGATAAAAAATCTTTAGAAACAGACGATACCGAAGAAGTAGTATTTGTTCTACAAAAAGACAACCGTGTTAAAAAAGTAAAAGTAAAAACCGATATTCAAGACCTTAATTTCATCGAAATTATTGATGGCATTAAAGCTGGTGATCAAGTTATTACAGGCCCTTACAATACGGTTAGCAAGCTTATTAAAGATAGTAGCCTTGTAAAAGTTGTAAGTAAGGATAAACTCTTCGAAGACAAGAAAAAAGACTAAGATTTTCAATAAAAAATCCTTTCGTATGTTTGTGGTTGATCAACAACCCAATTAGATATGCGTTTTGGAATTATCGGAAGTGGAAGTTGGGCAACAGCCCTTGCTAAAATCTTAACAGATAATGGTAATGCTATTCATTGGTGGGTAAGAAATGCTGACACCATCCAGTATATTCAAAAACGCAAGCACAATCCACATTATTTAAGCGCCGCTTATTTTAATCAGGCACAACTTCATTTAACGGATAACGTAGAAGAGCTTGTAGCCGCTGTGGATGTTGTTGTGGTAGCTGTTCCATCTGCCTATGTGAGTTCTATTTTTGAAGGCATTGATGCTAGCTTACTTGAAGGTAAAAAAATTGTGTCTGCTGTAAAGGGCATATTGCCAGATCATAATGTTTTACTCAATCAATACCTGCATACTACATTTAATTTTCCACTCGATCATTATTTTACACTGCTAGGTCCTTGTCATGCAGAA
>JAOASV010000082.1 GCA_030158535.1 Sediminibacterium sp. | reverse complement strand
TGGCGCAGGACATGAAGCGGGTGCTACACACGAAGCTGCTGCAGATACCACTGCGCACGCAAATGATACTATGTCGGTACAGAACAATCACTAAATGAATTTGTTATCAAATAAGTAAAACCACCGACCTTTGTTTGGTGGTTTTTTTATACGAACCTTTTTACATGAATAAAAAATCAATTTTAGGTTTACTTGTTGCCCTCGGTCTTCCGCTGGTTTGCTATTTGTGGCTTAAATCTGCAAGTGAAAACGCCGTAGACATGCCTCGTAAATACCTATTAGATACGGTGGTTACCCGCATCGAAAAGGGCAAGGAAGTAACGGATAGCATTTGGCATAAAACGGCCAATATTACCCTCGTTAATCAATTAGGTGACACGGTAAGCCTCTACGATAAGAGCTCTAAAATAATGGTGGTAGATTATGTTTTTACGAGTTGTAGAAGTATATGCCCCAAGCTTACATATAATATGCAAAAGCTCCAGCACTCTTTTAAGTTGGGAGGCAATGTGCGCAATAAAATTGATACGGCTGTTGTTCAATTTGTTTCATTTACCGTAGATCCTGAGCGTGACTCCGTTCCGGTGCTAAAAAATTATGCCGATATTTTTAGAGTCAATCATGACAACTGGTGGTTTTTAACGGGTAGTAAAGACAGTATCTACAAATTTGCTTTTGAAGAATTACGTGTAGATAAATTTAGCGAAGAGCCTATCAGTCCTGACTTTGTGCATACTTCAAGGTTTGTATTACTCGACAAAGACCGTTATGTGAGAGGCTATTACAATGGACTTGATTCAACTTCGGTAGCAAAACTTGCAAGAGACATTGGTTTATTAATGCTCGAAAAAGACAAGAAAAATAAAGGCGCTATTTTTAGACAAATACTTGACCTGGCTTGGCTTTGGTTGATCATTATATCTGCTACTATATTTTTTGTAGTGTATATGCGTCAACGCAGAAAAATGAATGGATAATTATTATTAAAAAACAATACTATGTTACAAGCATCTATTTCAAAAAACGACAAACTTGCTAAATGGCTTATTGGCATATTTTCTGTAGTAGTGTTTACCGTTGTTGTACTGTTAAGTAAATTTAAATTAGAGATAGATTTAGGTTTTGACGTCCACATTTTTGCAAAAGCCAATGCAATAATCAATACCATTATTGCTATATTATTAGTGGCAGCACTTGTAGCTGTTAAAAATGGCAACTATCAAATGCACAAAAAAATGATGATGGCAGCGCTTGTGTTATCGGTTTTATTTTTAGTGTCTTATATCGCTCACCATTTACTGGCTGGAGAAGCTAAATTTGGAGATATTGATCATGATGGAATTTTAAATGAAGCAGAAGCTGCTACAGTAGGCTCTTTCAGAACCCTTTATTTAGTTATTTTAAGCACGCATATCTTTTTAGCAGCGGTAATATTACCGTTCATTTTGTTTACAGCCTATCGTGCATTAACTGCAGAGTTTGCTACCCATAAAAAATTAGCAAAAATTACCTGGCCATTATGGTTTTATGTGGCAGTAACAGGTCCGGTGGTATACTGGTTTATTGCGCCTTATTACGCTTAATGCAGTTAGGTTTAAAAGCCTAGTTCTTTTGTTGGGTCCCAAAAGTGTTTACTAAAGTTTTGGATGGTTTCGTCTTTGACGATAACCCCTTCTTTTTCTAGTAACTCTTGCATGCGTGTAGGGGTTTCAAAATGCGCTTTTCCGCTTAACATACCATTTCTATTCACCACTCTTTGCGCCGGTATTTTTGGTTTTATAAAATGTGCGCCATTGAGTGCGTAGCCAACTGCACGCGAACTTTGTTTACTTCCTAAATAAGCTGCAATAGCGCCGTATGTGGTAACGCGCCCTTTAGGAATAAGCCTTACCACCTGATACACGAGTTCAAAAAAACTAGGTGGGTCTGCTTTATTAATTGCAGTGCTTGATGTGATTTTTTTATTGCGGCTCGCGGAATTCATGAATTTCTTTATTCAGTAACATTTGTTTGCGTGGCTCTGGCACTGCTTCGTAGGCATAGGGGCAGTGTCTGCAACCATGACCACAACAGTATCCTTTTGCAAGGTGATACGCTTCTGTAAATACAAAATTACCAGAAGGATCCGTATAGTAATCTACATCTTTAATCAGGTTCTTGCTCACTTAGTAAACTTTTTAATTGCGCGTCTAATGCTAGGGGCAATTCTTTGTTAATGGTAAAAGACAAATAATGAATACGGTTGCTTCCTGCAATGTCTAAACCCTCATAATGCGTTTTTATTTGCAATTCAGGTTTAATGTTTGCGCCTGCGTATACATTGTCCATATCCTCTAACAACGGAAGTTCAAATAAGTTGATAACAAGTTTGGTAAATTGATATAAATCTGGACTATCGGTTTTTAAATGTATGATTCCGCCCGGTTTTAAGATTTGCTGGTACAAGCGCAAAAATTTAGGGTGGGTGAGGCGCTTTTTAGCCTTAGAGCCACGGAGTTGTGGATCTGGGAAAGTGATCCAGATTTCGTCAATTTCGGTAGGGTTAAAATAATCGGGTACATTATCAATTAATGACCTGATAAATGCCACGTTTGTAAGGCCTAGTTCCAGTGCATTGGTAGCACCTCTCCAAATCCGGTTGCCCTTAATATCGATACCAATAAAATTGCGGTTGGGGTGCATTTTGCCCAGGCCTACCGCGTATTCTCCTTTGCCACAAGCGAGTTCAAGCGTTATGGGGTTGTTGTTTTTAAAAAAATCGTTCCAAGTACCCTTGGCATTAAGGGGGTATTCAAATACGTTTTCGTACCCTTTAATAGCTTCAAACCTGATTAATTTTTTCTGTCCCATGGGTACAAAAGTAAGTCAATGCTAATATCTCTAAAAATTATTATAAATTACAATCATTAGAACATCTAAACCACGTTTTTAAAATGGCAAAGCAAAACATTTTTGATGCAATTGTAGTAGGCTCTGGAATTTCTGGAGGATGGGCTGCTAAAGAATTAACAGAAAAAGGACTCAAAACAATTTTATTAGAAAGGGGTCGAAATGTAGAGCATATTAAAGATTATGAGGGTACCGAAAAAAATCCGTGGGAATTAGAACACCGTAATGGATCGACGCAAGAAGACAAAAAAAATTCGCCTATACAAAGTAAGTGTTATGCTTATGACGAAGTCTCAAAAAAGTTTTTTGTAAACGATAATGATCATCCCTACAATCCAGTAAAACCTTTTGATTGGATTAGAGGTAATCATGTAGGAGGTCGTTCACTGATGTGGGGCCGTCAGAGTTACCGCTGGAGTGATTTAGATTTTGAAGCCAATGCAAAAGATGGTCATGGCACAGACTGGCC
>JAOASV010000081.1 GCA_030158535.1 Sediminibacterium sp. | reverse complement strand
GTGTAAGGTTTACCATCATCTTTAACCACTTCAAATTTTTCAAAAACAACCTGGTCTTTATAAGTAGAAAATCCTATTTTTTGAGACGCAAGTAACTGCTCTATAGCAGTGTCGCGCTCTAGTGCATAGGGTTCATAATCATGATTGGTAAAAACTTGTGCAACGGTATACTCCGTAAGTAATTTTTTAAAAGCCTCATGTGGTGTGCTGTATAAAACAGTGAGTCCACTACCTAGCGCCAATAGCTGCGCGTTCATTTTTTGTAATGCCGCTTCTATAAAAACAACACGCTTGTCGGACTTGTCATCGAGCTTGTCTAAAATTTGTTTGTCAAAAATAAAAATGGGTAATACGGGGGCGCCGTTTTTTTCACTGGCATATTGTAAGGCATGAAAGAGCGCTGCATTGTCATGCAAACGGAGGTCTCTTCGGAACCACATGATGGATACTACTGGCTTCATAAAGTTTGTATAAACTCTTTGTATAACACAGTGGTTAACGAATTGTTGTACTGGGCGTTGTCTATTTGCTTCACCCATTTAATGCCATGAATGGCGCTTGTTAAGAACACTTCAGAGGCTTCCAGCACGTCAGCTACACTAAGGGTTGTTTCCTGTACTTCGTAATTATGTTCACGGAGTGTTTTAATAAGATAGCGGCGCATAACACCTGCAACAGGGCCTTCTGTAATGGCAGGGGTTTTAATAATCCCGTCTTTTATAATAAATAAATTAGCGATGGTGGTATCGGCTATATTGTTATCGTGATTGAGTAAAATAGCATCGTTAAGATTGGTTTCTTTGGCCCAAAGTGCAGCCATTACGTAGGGCAAATAATTATTGGATTTAAGCATCGAAAAAAAGTCGCTGGATTTTTTTGCTTCCTTATAAATACCAATCGTTAAGCCATTTTGATTGAGGTCTTGCGTAGCTTCTCCCAGTTTAAAACTTTGAATGAGGTGGTGCGGAAAATGATTTTCAGGATCGTAGAGTCCACCATCGCCCCTATATATCATCACCCTAACGCGTGCCAATTTTTGATGCCCGTTTTTATGCACCACATCTAGTATGTTTTTTTCAAGCCACTCGGGGTTCATATAAGACGGCTTGTTAAATTTTAACGTGGCCATGCTGGTAAAGAGCCTTTCGTAATGCAGTGGCGCGAGTTTAATTTGACCGTTTACCACTCGAATGGTTTCAAAACAACCATCGCCATAGCGGAAAGAACGGTTGTTAACCGATAAGCTGGCCTTATCTTGGCGGATCAAATGACCATCTAAAAAAAGAAAATCGGTTGCAGACATCGGATTAATTATAGAATGAAGGTAATTTAGCGGAACGCAAATAACAAACATGCAAGTAAAAGAAATAGTTGACCATCTCGAAAATATTGCACCTCTTCACTTACAGGAGGCTTACGACAACTGCGGTTTACTCACCGGAACCACAGATATGACTTGCACGGGCGTGTTATGCACCCTAGACGCCACAGAAGCTGTTATACTAGAAGCGGTAGCCAGGGGTTGTAACCTGGTGGTAGCGCACCATCCCATTGTGTTTAGCGGTCTTAAAAAAATAAACGGAACAACTTATATTGAAAAGGCGGTACTAGCGGCCATAAAGCATGACGTGGCCATTTATGCCATTCATACCAACCTCGATAATGTTATAGGCGGCGTTAATGGTAAAATAGCCCAAAAAATAGGGTTAACGCAGCTTGAGATATTGGACCCAAAACCAGGGGCTGGACCGGGCATTGGCGCTGGAATTATGGGGCAATTATCAGCACCCGTAACAGAGGCAGATTTTTTACAAAATTTGGCTCATATATTTAATATTCCTACTATTAAACATAGCCCATTTTTAGGCAAAAAACTCCAAAAAATTGCCATTTGTGGTGGTTCTGGGGCCTTTTTAACCCAAAAAGCGCTAGAATTGGGGGTAGACGCATTTGTTACTTCTGATCTCAAATACCACGATTATTTTGATGCCAACTCACAGCTTTTACTAGCCGATATTGGGCACTTTGAGAGCGAACAATACACCGTGGAGCTTTTAGTTGAACTTTTACAACCTAAATTCCCTACCTTTGCCGTCCTTAAATCAGATACAAAAACCAATCCGGTTGGGTATTTCATGTAAGGCGAAGGACTCGGTTCCACAAACATTAAACTCCAAAAGAATCCTATAGTATGGCATCAGTTAAAGATTTCTCTGTAGAAGACAAATTAAAAAACCTTCTTCAACTTCAGAAGATAGACAGTAAGCTAGATGAAATTCAAGTTTTAAAAGGTGAGCTTCCGATGGAAGTAAGTGACCTTGAAGACGAGATCACTGGTTTAAATGCACGTCAAACACGTATCGAAGAAGAAATCAACGGTATTTCTGAATTCATCGAAGGAAAAAAATCGATGGTGAAAGATAGCGAAGCGCTTATTGCTAAATACGAAAAGCAAAGCGAGAACGTAAAAAACAACCGTGAGTTTGAAGCCATCAATAAAGAAATTGAAGACCAACAGCTTGAAATCAAATTGTGTGAAAAACACATCAGAGATGCCAACGAAGAATTAACTGAAAAAATCAAGGCACTAGACCTTGCTAAAAAAGCAGTTGCTTCTAAAGAGGGCGTTCTAAACCACAAAAAAAGTGAGTTAGAAAAAATCATCGCTGATACCGAAAAAGAAGAAACAGAATTAAATAAAAATAGTGCAGCTGCGCGTGGTCATATTGACGAGCGTTTAATGTACAGCTACGACCGTATCCGTAATAGCTACCGCAATGGTTTAGCCGTTGTTGCTGTTGACAGAGATGCTTGTGGTGGTTGCTTTAACTCAATCCCACCTCAACGTCAATCAGAAATTCGTTTACACAAAAAAATCATCGTATGTGAAAACTGCGGTCGTATTTTAGTAGACGCTAACCTTGATGGTTCAGACAAAAAATAATACATAACTGTATAATATTTGAGTAAAGGGTAGCTATAACAGCTGCCCTTTCTTATTTTTGGTATATTCATACAATACATGAAACAGCGCAGCGCATATATAGCATTCATTTGTTTGTTTTTTTCGAGCAGTATTTGCGCGCAAAAAGTCTATGATTTTAATGCTACTTGTATTCAGGCCTACCAAGATGTAAACAAATTAAAAATTGCACCCGCCACTGCACTGATTGCAAAAGCCAAACAACAAAATCCGCAAAATTTAATTCCGGTTTTACTAGACGCCTACACCGATTTTTATGTTTTGTTTTTACTTGAAAATCCTGCCGATTATAAATTGAGGTTTAAGAATTTTGAACGCAGTATTGAGGCACTCGAAGATGGCCCTAAAAACAACCCGCTGTACACCTATTGCCTCAGCAATGTAT
>JAOASV010000080.1 GCA_030158535.1 Sediminibacterium sp. | reverse complement strand
ATTTAACTCAAAATCCAAATAAATAATATATGTTAAAGGAAAATAAAAAAAGAGTAGCCGCAAAACTTGCTACGCTTGCAGGATGCGACCCTTCTGAAATTGTTATCACACGCAATACCACCGAATCATTAGATACCATCATTGCCGGATTTAAATGGCAAGCAGGCGACGAAGCCATTATGGCCGTGCAAGATTATGGCGCGATGCTGGATATGTTTAGAGAAGTAGCAGCCAGACATGGCGTAGTTAATAAAATACTCTCGGTACCCGTTAACCCGGGTTCCGACGAAGAAATTGTAGCACTATACAAAAATGCCATTACTCCAAAAACAAAACTACTACTCGTATCGCACGTTATTAATATTTCTGGACAGGTAATGCCTATTCGAAAAATTTGTGACATGGCCCACGAGCATGGTGTAAAAGTACTCGTAGATGGTGCACATGCTTTTGCGCAACTCGTATATACCATACCAGATCTACATTGTGATTTTTACGGAGCTAGTTTACACAAATGGTTATCGAGCCCACTTGGCGCCGGTATATTATATATAAGCAAAGAAAATCAGGATGCAGCGTGGCCTTTAATTGGACCTTCAAAATCTGAAGAAGTAGGCATTGCTAAATTTAACCACACGGGCACCCACCCTGTTGCCACCGATTTAACCATCGAAGATTCGATAGAACATTATACACTAATTGGACCCGCGCGCAAACAAGCTCGTCTTAAATTTTTGCAACAATATTGGACCCAGCAAATTATGGATATGCCTGGCGTTATTTATAACACCCCAAAACAGGATACTCGAATTTGTGCGATTGCCAATGTGGGGATTAAAGGGATGCCACCTGCTACGCTCGCTAAAACACTTTTTGAGAAATACAAGATTTACACGGTAGGTATTGACACAGGTAATGTGGTGGGATGTAGAATCACGCCCAATGTTTTTACCACAACAAAGGAATTGGACCAGCTAGTTGCTGCCATTAAAGAACTCGCTACCGCGGCTGTGTAAGGTTTATTTTTCGGTGGGGTTTCTTTTACCAGCCATCAGCTTTTCTACGGCAGTTTCTAAACGAATTTGTCTAGTCTCTGCTTTTTTAGCACCCTGAATCCAGCTTAGGTATTCTTTTTGGTTGCTAATAGATAAAGAGGTAAAAAACTCTTTAGCTTCTTCGTGGTTGGTAAAAATTCTTTCCAAATCGACAGGTAAGGCAATTAGGCGCTTTTCAAAACCTGAACCGCTTTTAAGCTCGAGGCTTTTAACGTCAGAAAAACTGCGGTCTTTATTTGGGATTTGATCTGTTTTTTGGAAACGAATGGCACTCCATACGTGATCGAGAGTTACTTGACGTACCGATTCGTAATCATTTTTAGTAAGCACTTCCCAACTAGACTCTCTATTGAGGTCACTCACAATTTTACTAGTGGTTTTAGGGTAAGCGATCCATAATTTGGTTTCGGGCGTAATAGCTGGGAAAACCTCTTTTAGGATATTATTAAGCTGCTGCTGGCTAAGTGCAAATACCAATGCAAAATCTAATTTCTTAGTTCTAATTAATGGCGTTACGTTTTTAGCGAAGTTTACTTTTACAAATTGCTTTTCTACAGAAGAAGGAAGCCCTTGAATCAGGATATTCTTTTCGTCTTTTAATTGAAGCTTTTCTAACAGCGGCTGATTGGACATACCTAAAAAATTAGGGATTAACTAAAAAGAGTGCAAAGGTACAAAAATATAGGGTATTTAACGAAGAAATGTAGCAAACTAGGCCTTATCGCCTGATTTTCTTTGCTTTCGGCGGTCTCGATGACGTAAAATTGGAACCTTACTTTCGGTTCCATTGATGATTCGGCCAATGTTTTTTTGGTGTGTTAATACCACCATGAGGGCTACCATCACCGCAAAAATTCGGTAAAAGGTTTCTTGTTCCTTAAATACAAAAAGTATAAATACCATAAATGCGATCCCAGCAAGCATAGAACTTAAGGATACAAATCTGGTTAAAAAAAGTACAATTAAAAATACACCAATGCAACAAGCAGCTACAATGGGCTGAATGGCAACGGCCATACCTAGTAGCGTAGCCACTCCTTTTCCACCCTTAAAATTGGCCCAAATAGGAAATATATGACCAATAATGGAAGCCATACCTAAACCCAACATAAAGTTGGTACGGTGTAACTCATTGGTTAAATAATGAGGAAGTAATAAATAAAGTGAAGTTGCAACCACGCCTTTAATAACATCTACTAGCATTACAAAGCTGCCCCATTTAGAACCTAGTACCCGAAAAGTATTGGTAGCACCGGCGTTTCCGCTACCGTATTCTCTAATATCTATGCCAAAAAAATACTTGCTAACCCAAACAGCAGTTGGAATAGAACCTATCAGGTAAGCTAATATTATGAGCAAAAATTCATTCATCACTGTACATTTTAAGTTGAGTTCTAGAACGATTATTTTTAAAATTAATGATTAATTCATAAACCGTTGAATAACGTCTAACGTTTGAGGCGCTATGTTTAAACAGCGTAATGCAGCGCAATCCAGTTATTTCTTGTCCTCGTTTCTTGGTGTTTCCAACCAAGTGCCGTACAGGCAGCCTCAATTTCAGGTTCATCTTCTACAAGTAGACCGCTGAGTAAAACAACACCTCCTGGCACCGTCGCTTCTGCCAAAAAAGCCAAGTTGTCAAGTATAATATTCTTGTTGATATTGGCAATAATTATATTAAACTTTTTATTGAGGTTAGCATCATTAACCTTTTCTATTTCAATGGATTGTGTGTTATTAACTACAATATTTTCTGAAGCGTTTTCGATACACCAATCGTCATTGTCCACCCCTAAAACATAGCTAGCACCCAGCTTATGCGCAAGGATCGCAAGCAGTCCTGTACCCGTTCCAAAGTCAAAAACGGACTGGCCTTTAAAGTTTATACCCCGCATCAGCTGCATTACCGAATAGGTGGTTCCGTGATGACCAGTACCAAAACTCATTTTAGGCGTGATAATAATATCATGTTCTACCTGACCATTAAACGGTTCATGAAAATTGGCACGGACCCCAACAAAATTATCCACCAGTACCGGTTCAAAATTAGACTCCCAAAGCGCGTTCCAGTTTTGCTTGTCAATGGCTTTACTGCTGTAAGTAGCGCCATGCTGCGCTGCCAAATCCGCTAACCCAGCCGTTACCTCCGTATCAAACTTAGCCGAATCTATATAGCTAAAAAGGCCTGTTTCTGTTTCTTCAAACCCATCAAACCCCAAATCCGATAACTCAGCAATCATCATATCCTTAACGGCTTCATCCGTAACTTCTATAGAAACCTGTATGGTTGAACTCATATTATCCTATTATTTACAAGGGGCTAAA
>JAOASV010000079.1 GCA_030158535.1 Sediminibacterium sp. | reverse complement strand
GCCCGACATTACCGCCCCCACTGTGTTTGAGGTCATACCACCCGCCGCAAAAACATACACCATAGGCGATACACTTACAGCTAAAATTATTTTTTCTGAACCTTGTTTTTTAAACAGCAGCTCTTTTACGCCTTACCTAGTAGCTAACATTTCGGACAGTGCAAAAAACCTTGTATACACCAAAGGATCGGGCACCAACGAATGGCATTTTTCATACCGGATTAAAAATGGCGACCTCGTAAAAAATGGCTTAATTATCTACCCCAAAATTAATAGCGACACCAGCGCCATTAGAGACGCCGCCTTTAATGATTGCAATGGAATAATAACGAGCAATACCCGTTTTTTACAAGTAAAAATTGACGCAGTAGCGCCTGCTTTTATAGACACCAGTATACTACGCTTACATAGCTGCAAACGCCCAGTGGCCATAACGCCTGGAGCATTAGGTGTAATGCAAACAGATAGTAGCGAAACGGTAATTTGGAAGTTAAGTACCCCTCCTACGCAGGGGGAAATTTTGGGCTTACCGTTTTCGAAGAAAACGGTAAGCGATAGTTCTTATCCAAGCGTTCTAACATTTATACCTTCCAATGTATATGCAGGAATGGATAGTGCTATTATCGAAATATCTGACGGCATCAATAGCAGTTTTAAAAAAATAATATTTCAATTAGATAGCATAATTGTAGACAACACCATTACGGGTGATCAAATCATTTGCAAAGGTTTTGCGCCTACACTTTTTACCGGCAGTAATCTATCAAACACAAGCTATCATTGGCTTTTCAAAGAAGATACTGCTGTGCAATTTAAAATAATTACTGCCATTAACAATGCATACAATTATCAATCTGGCACATTACAAAGCAGTACCTTATTTAAAAGAATAGCCACCCGTTTTTCATGCACCGATACCAGTAATTTTATTCGTGTTCAGGTAAAAAATAATGGCTTATGGATGGGCGCGCAAAATGCGCTATGGCAAATAGGTAGTAATTGGTGTGGCGGCACCGTACCAGATAGTAGCACCCATGTTTTGGTGCAACAAGGCTGCCAAGTAGTAATTAGTGATGCATTTCCAAACCAGCTCAATACAGCCAAAACAATGATGTTGGACTCGTTTGCCAGCATTACTGCAAACGGTGCATTTCACTGGCCCACTGAAGTGCTTGGCGCTGGCACCATTGATGCATCACGTGGAACTATCTACATAGAAAAAGACAGTGCATTTATTCGTCCAAAAGTTTTTAAAAATGGCAGCATCCATACCCTACAAATAGACACAAAAAATAAAGTACAATTTTTAGATTCAGTGATTATAGAAAATAGCGTCACACTATTTAATGGCAGCTTAGAAACAAAGCATATAACCATGCTAGCAAATGCGCAAATTAACCCCTCCGGCAATAACACAAAAATAATAGGACCAGTTACCGTACATAAAATGTATCATTTACTAGAAGGACAAACAAAACTACTATCACTACCCTTTTCAAATACATCTAGTTTACAAAGCCTTAAAAATAACATCGCCATAACGGGCAATAACCGCTCCGGCACTGGTTTTGACAGCGCCATACACGATCACCCTTCTAGCTACTATTTAGATACCGCCTCCAACATCCATACACAATTAGTATTTCAACCATTTACAAAAATGGACAGCAGTTACCTAGAACCCAACAGCGCTATTAAAATTTGGTTGTACCCGAAAAATAGTTCGAGTATAATTAACGAAACGCCTTTTGTTGAAACAAAAAAACAAGATGCATGGGTGGATGTTTGGGCAGAAGGCATACCCCAACATGGACCCTTAGAAATTAGCTTTCCTGCTCACCCATTAACGCGCTATTATTTAACCGGTAACCCATACCCTGCTAACATAGATATCAGTAAAATATCAAGTAGCAGCAGCATTGGAAAGTATTACTGGCACTGGGATGCAAGCCTTGGTGCCACAGGCAATTATACTGCTAAGGCATTTAGACATCCAAGGGTCATTCAAAAACTAGAAGGTTTTATTATTAAAAATACAGCGGAGACTGCTGGTTATTTATTCTATGAAGAACGAACCAAGTTTCATCAAAATGAAACACCCGATACCATTCGCTACAAAAATGAATACGCACATATAAGCCTAGCTCTTATGCAAGAAAATAGCTTATTGGATAGGCTCGAAATTTTAGGCATTGACAGCGCCAGTAGCCGGTTTGAAAAATGGGACGCAGAAAAAATAAACGAAAATAAAATATCGCTTTATTCCATTTCGAGAGATAGCATGGCCCTTTGTATCGATGCAAGACCCTTTAACAACAACCTTTTTATTCCTTTAGGTATAGGGTCCAACAAAACTGGCAAATACAAATTGGTATGCACCGGTTTTATTATTGCAAATGACATGGAAGCCTACCTACATGACAAACTATTAAATAGGTATCAAAAAATAATACAGGATAGCAGTTATACTTTTGAGATAAGCAAAGACAGCACAAGTGCTGGAGAGAGACGTTTTGAAATTACTGGGCCACCGCCACCCCCAAGGCAAGAAGATCCTATTATAGCAACTATTACACCCAACCCCGTACATAACCAATTAGGAATCCGTTATTCATTTAGAGAGCCGCTAGTGTACCAAATATCCATACATAGCATAGATGGTACACTATTGCTAAACAAAACATTTGCCGCAAGTAAAAACGGATTTGCAAGCATAGAAGCACCACACTTAAAAGCGGGCTCTTATGTTGCAGTAATTAAAGCAGGAAAAAACTATTTACTAAAACAGTTTATTAAACTTTAAATAACCAGTGGTGCGTATCTGGAGCAGTTGCATACCTGATAGCAGTGAGCCTGTCTTTTAATTCTTTGGCAACACCTGCCTTATCGGTATCGAAATGCATGCTATAATCTTTATAGCGCAGTTCTTTAATTTTTGAAATAGTAGCAGCTGTTCCAGTACCAAACACTTCATGTAAAATGCCTTGTTTTTGGAAAGCAATCAGTTCATCAATGGTAATTTTCACTTCCTGCACTTCCATACCCATTTCTTTTAAAACCGTGATAGCACTGTCTCTTGTAACACCCTCTAAAATGGTTCCTTCCGTTAATTCAGGGGTAACCACTTTGTTACCGATAACAAAAAACACATTCATGGTACCTACTTCTTGCAAGTACTTATGTTCAAAAGCATCGGTCCATAATACTTGATCATAACCAGCCTCTTTTGCTTTTTGTGTTGCAAGCATACTTGCCGCATAATTACCCGCATTTTTTGCAAAACCAACACCACCCGGAGCAGCTCTTGTGTATGTTTCTTCTACATAAATTTTCATAGGGGTGCTATAGTAAGGCCCGGTAGGACTTAACAAAATCATGAACTTGTAATT
>JAOASV010000078.1 GCA_030158535.1 Sediminibacterium sp. | reverse complement strand
TAACAGTACCTGTAACCACTTCACCTGTTTTGTGCACTTCCATAATTCTTTCCCAAGCACGGAAAATGCGCGCAGATTTGCGGCTAAGGTGTAAGTTTCCTTGACGGTCTTCTTTTTCAACAACCATCACTTCTACTTCATCACCAATTTTTAATCCTTGTAGATCACGGAATTCGTTTGAAGAAATAAGGCCATCACTTTTAAAACCAATGTTGATTACAACATCTGTTTTAGTTAAAGCAACAACGATACCATTCATGATTTCGCCATCTTGGATTTGTACGAAAGTGTCATCATACACTTTGTCATACTTTTGTCTTTCTGCTTCGGCATAATGACTAACGTTACGTTTGTCAATGCTCCAGTCAAAATCATCGTGCGCAGTTTCTACAACTGGCGCTGCTGCAGGTGCATTTGTTGTCGCAGTTACAGCTGTTGCCTCGGCACCAGTGCTGTCCTGAGCATCTGCGTTTAATTGTTTACGGAAAATTTGCATAAAATAACCCCGATGGTTTAATGAATTCGGGGGTGCAAAAGTAAGAATAATCTAGTAAAAAAACAGGTAAACCCGGTATAAATAGTGGGTTTTAGCCAAGTTTTTTAGGTTCAGCAATAGACTTGGCGGCAATCCAGCCAGAAGTCCAAGCATTTTGGAAATTAAACCCGCCTGTAATACCATCAATATCCATGATTTCACCGGCAAAATAGAGCCCTTTTACAAGCTTACTTTGCATGGTGTTGGCGTCAATTTCAGATAATTTTATGCCTCCACAGGTAACAAATTCGTCTTTAAACGTGGTTTTGCCACTCACTTTACATTCAAAAGCCGTTAGGGCTGTAATGAGCTTATTTTGAGCCGCAGCGGTAAGTGTAGCCCAACTGCCCCCTGCGTCTATTCCACAAACCTCTAGTAAGTGTAACCACAATCTACCCGGTAGTTCAAAAGGGTTGCGCCCTCCTATTTTGGTCTTGCCCTGCTCTGACCTAATAAGTGGCCAAGCCGTGCGCAAATCTTGCTCTGCGTATGTAGGAATCCAATTCACACGAATGGTGAACACGTAGCCCAAATTAGATAGTTCTCTTGCACCCCATGCCGAGCATTTTAATACAGCAGGCCCACTCATGCCCCAGTGCGTAATAAGCAAAGGGCCGGTTGCCGTGATTTTTGATCCAGCAATTTTTACTTGCGCTTCTGGCACACTCACACCCATAAGTTCCGTGATAGAATTGCCAGGCATGTTAAATGTAAATAGTGATGGAACGGGCGCTTCAATGGTATGTCCAAGGTTTGTAATAAATTCAAACTGATGCGCTTTAGGAAATCCGCCGGTGGCCACACAAACATAATTAGCTTCGATTGTTTTGTTGGTTGTTTGTAATAAAAAAACGCCCGCATCATTTACGGTAATTTTTTCTACGGCAGTTTGTATTTGAACTTGAACTTTGTATTTGTCTGCTTCTGTTAACAAGCAATCGATAATCGTTTGCGAATCATTAGACGCGGGAAACATTCGGCCATCCGCTTCTGTTTTTAAATCTACGCCACGTGAAGCAAACCAGTCAATTGTATCTGTGGTATTAAACCAATGAAATGTTTTCTTTAAAAAATTTTGACCGCGCGGATATTTTTGCACGAGTTCTGGAAGTTCGAAACATGCGTGTGTGGTATTGCAACGCCCACCGCCACTCACCTTAACTTTAGCAAGTAGTTTATTGGACTTTTCTAGAATACAAACATCTAGATTAGGATTTAACCTGGCCGCATTGATGGCACAAAAAAAACCTGCTGCACCACCACCAATCACTACTAATTTTTCACGCATGCCAGTTGTATAAAAAATTAATAGTAGCTACTATTTAAATTGGTATTTGATTTTTCGGCGGCTTCAATAATACTAAAATCAGAAAGAATGAGTGCTTCATTTCTTTTCACACAAACATCGTGTTCAAAATGCACAGACACTTTTCCGTCCTGTGTTTTTACCGTCCAACCGTCATCATCGGTATATACTTTATGTGTGCCTAAATTGATCATAGGCTCGATAGCAAGTACTAAATTTTCTTTCATTTTAGGCCCGTTACCACGCTTACCATAGTTAGGTACCTGCGGGTCTTCGTGTAAATTTCTACCTAAGCCATGCCCTACTAATTCACGCACAACACCATACCCGTTTTTAAATTCGGTATGTTCTTGAATGGCATATGAAATGTCTCCAATGCGGTTATTAACAGTGGCTTTTTCGATGCCTTTGTACAAAGACTCTTTGGTAACTTTTACAAGGTTTAAAATTTCTGGCGCCACTTCACCCACAATAAAACTATACGCATGATCGCCATGCCAACCATTTAAAATAACCCCTAAATCGATAGAAACAATGTCTCCATTTTTAATGGGTGTTTCATTTGGGAAACCATGCACTACCACATCATTAACAGATGCGCAAATATTAAATGGATACCCTCTGTAATTAAAAAAAGAAGGTACAGCACCATGGTCTTTTACAACCGTTTCGCACAACTTGTCAATTTGCAAAGTAGTTACGCCTGGCTTAATAAAACCAGCCACCTGAGCCAGTGCTTTACTTACGAGTAAAGCTGCCTCTTTCATGAGTGCCACTTCTGCTTCTGTCTTATAAATCATACCAATATTTCTTCGCGTCATTGTTAAAAAAGAAAACCTGTCAGGCCACAAGCACTGACAGGTTTTATTATCATTTTTGTAAAATAATATTACATGCCACTTGCAGTATCAACTTGTCTGCCTTGTACACGTCCGCCTTCCATTAATCCATCGTATTGACGCATTAATAAATAGGTTTCAATTTGTTGAAGTGTATCAAGTACAACACCTACCATAATTAATAATGAAGTGCCTCCAAAGAAAGAGCTAAAACCTTGCGTAACACCTAAGCGTTGTGCAAAGCCTGGCATAATACCTACTAGGGCTAAAAAGATAGCACCAGGTAAAGTGATTTTGTCCATGATCGCTCCAATATAATCGGCAGTAGGTTGTCCTGGCTTAACACCTGGTACAAATCCATTATTGCGTTTTAAATCTTCAGAGATTTGTTTTGGATTAAAGATAAGTGCAGTGTAAAGGAAAGTAAATCCAATTACCATGATAGAGTAAATTGCCATATAAGGCCAGCTACTATGGTCGTTGAATACTTTTACAATCCCTTGTGCCGAATCTAAATTGGTAAAAGAAACAAGTGTAGGTAAGAACATAATTGCTTGTGCAAATATGATTGGCATTACACCAGCACTGTTTACTTTAACAGGTAAGAATTGACGAGCACCGCCAAATTGACGGCTGCCAACGATTTGCTTTGCATAGTTTACTGCAATTTTACGAACCCCTTGTACAAGTACAATAAGACCCATAATAATGGTAACTAAAATAGCAACCTCAATTAAAAATATTAAAAGTCCACCGCCGCCCTTTTGGCCTTTTGCGCTAAACTCCTGAATAATAGATTGTGGTAAACGAGCTAAGATACCCACCATGATGATGATAGAAGTACCATTACCTAAACCTTTGTCCTGAATTTTTTCGCCGAGCCACATTACAAACAAAGTACCTGCTGTTAATGTGATAACGGTAGAAAACCAGAAGTATGGCGCATACGCTGCAATGATTGCTGGCGCATAACCTGGGCTGTTTAAGTAAGCAACGTAAGCACCTGCTTGGAACGCTGTAACAATCACTGTTAGGTAGCGTGTCCACTGGTTAATTTTTTTACGTCCGCTATCTCCTTCTTTCTGAATTTTTTGCAACTGAGGAACCAAGATGGTCATTAATTGCATAAAAATTGAAGCAGAAATGTACGGCATGATACCAAGTGCTAAAATAGATGCTTGAGAAAATGCACCACCTGCAAACATATCAAATATGCCAAGTAAGCCATTGCCCTGTGCAGCAGCAGAAGCCGCTTCTATTTTATTAGGATCGATACCAGGAAGGGTAATCTGCGTACCTAAACGATACGTTAGTACTAGGGCAAGCGTAACAACAATTTTGTTACGTAGCTCATCGATTGCCCAGATATGTTTTAATGTTTGAATTAGTTTTTTCACTTAAATGCAATTGTAGCGTTAATAGTATTTACCATGGCAAAGCCAAGGCAATTTACGGGAAATTACTTTACAATTTCAAGGGTTCCGCCAGCAGCTTCAACAGCAGCTTTTGCCTTGTCACTTGCAGCATTTACCTTAAAAGTAAGTTTAGCCTTTAATTCGCCATTTGCTAATACTTTTACACGATCCGTACGGCTAATTAAACCGTTGATGTATAAGTTTTCTAAGCTAAATTCAGTGAAAGCATATTTTTCAACCAATTGGTCGATTTGACCAAGGTTAAATACTTTAAATTCGATACGATTGTTGTTTTTAAACCCACGCTTAGGAACACGACGTTGAATTGGCATCTGACCACCTTCGTGACCCATTTTGCTTTTGTAACCTGCACGGCTTTGACCACCTTTGTTACCTTTTGTAGAAGTACCACCTTTACCAGATGCTTCACCACGACCAATACGGATTGCTTTGTGCGTAGATCCTTCTGCTGGCTTTAAATTGTGTAGTTTCATGTTGTTTGATTTTGAACTTACGGGGTATCACCCCTCGCAATTGTTAAATAATAAAAAATTGAGTATCAAATTAAATAAAAATGAATCAATTGAAAAATTGACTCATTTTTATAATAACGTATACATGCTTTAAAAAGTATTAAGCGATCTCTTCTACTTTTACTAAATGGCTCACTTTGTTTACCATTCCTAAAATTTGAGGAGTTGCTTCCACTTCTTTTGATGCATTTAGTTTTCTAAGACCTAATGCAATTAAAGTTTGTTTTTGGCGCTCAGATCTATCGATACCACTCTTGATCTGAGTTATTTTAATTTTTTTCATAACCAGAGGTTTTATCCGTTAAAAACTTTGCTTAGTTTAACACTACGTGTTTTTGCTACTTGTACAGGCTCTCTTAAAAGGCTTAATGCTTTTAAAGTTGCTTTAACCACGTTGTGTGGGTTAGCAGAACCTAAACTTTTTGCTAATACGTCAGTGATACCAGCGCTTTCAAGTACTGCACGCATGCTACCTCCTGCGATTACACCCGCTCCATGTGCAGCTGGCTTAATCAACACTTTAGCAGCACCTTGCTTAGCCCATTGTTCGTGCGGAATAGTTCCGTGCATTACAGGGACTTTCAAAAGGTTTTTCTTTGCGTCATCGATACCTTTTGCAATTGCTTCTTGTACCTCTTTAGCCTTACCCAAACCTTGTCCTACAACACCATTTTCATTACCAACTACGACAAGTGCTGAGAAGCTGAATGTACGTCCACCTTTAGTGGTTTTAACCACGCGATTAATGGCAACTACTTTTTCTTTAAGTTCCACATCGCCAGTGGCTTTTACCTTATTTACGTTTACTTTAGACATTTATCTAACGATTAATTGTTGTTAGCTAATTAGAATTGAAGACCGGCTTCTCTTGCACCATCTGCCACAGACTTAACACGGCCATGATACAAATTACCACCTCTATCAAAAACCACGGCAGATAAGCCTAGTTCGATAGCTTTACGAGCAACTGCTGCGCCCACCAACTTAGATTTTTCAATCTTAGTGATTTTTTGAGCAGCAATATCTTTATCTCTTGAAGATGCAGATGCAAGTGTTACACTGTTGTCGTCATCTATTAATTGTGCATAGATTTCGGCATTGCTTCTGAATACAGACAAGCGAGGCTTCACAGCAGTACCTTGCACCTTTTTGCGGATGCGGTATCTGATTTTTTGCCTTTGAATTAATTTACCCATTGTATTTCTGTTTGAAACCTCCGATTCGGCCGGAGATCGTTGATTATTTTATTTATTATAAATCTTAGCTTATTTACCAGCAGCTTTACCAGCTTTTCTTCTAAGAATTTCACCAGCGTATTTAACACCTTTACCTTTGTACGGCTCTGGCTTACGTAGGCTTCTTAATTTTGCTGCAACCTGACCAATTAATTGTTTGTCGATACCTTCTAAGAAAATTTTAGGGTTTTGACCTTTTTCTGTAGTGGTAGCTACTTTTAATTCGCTAGGAATTTCAAAAATAATATTGTGAGAATAACCAAGTGCTAAGTCTAAAAGGTTACCAGTATTGGCAGCTTTAAAACCCACACCCACTAATTCTAATTCTTTTTTATAACCTTCAGTCACACCTTTTACAAGGTTGCTGATTAATGAACGGTATAAACCGTGCATTGCTCTGTGACGGATTTGCTCTGTAGGACGAGAAACTAAAACTTCAGTTTCAGTAACAGTTACAATGATATCTCTATCTACTGTTTCTTTTAATTCGCCTTTAGGACCTTTTACAGTCACAACGTTTTCTTTGCTTACCGTTACAGTAACTCCTGAAGGAATTGTAATCGGGGCTTTACCAATACGAGACATAGTCGATGTTGTTTAAGTTGTTAATTGAATCCGTTACCGTGTTCTGCTCCGACTAAAAAGCATAATTGTCAGTTCCGGTATTTATTTTAGTGGATGTAACAAAGTACTTCGCCACCTACGTTTGCAGCTTTAGCTTGCTTATCTGTTAATACACCTTTAGAAGTACTTAAGATAGCAATACCTAAACCGTTGATTACACGTTTGATTTCGGCAGGCTTAGCGTACTGGCGTAAACCTGGACGGCTAATTCTTTCGAGTGTACGGATAGCTGGTTGCTTTGTATTTTCATCATACTTTAACGCGATCTTGATAAGACCTTGCTTAGTATCTTCTTCGAATTTATACTTAAGGATATAACCTTGATTGTATAAAATCTCAGTCATACGCTTTTTTAAATTAGAGGCAGGGATTTCTACCATTCTGTGACCGGCCATTTGCGCGTTACGAATTCTCGTTAAGAAATCTGCTATTGGATCAGTTACCATTTTTATAAAAATTAAATCAGTTCAAAATTTGTTTACTAAAACGTAGTGGTACTACCAGCTCGCTTTTTTTACACCAGGAATCATTCCATTAAGTGCCATATCGCGGAACATAATCCTTGAGAGACCAAAGTATCTCATGTAACCTTTAGGACGACCGGTTAATTGACAACGGTTTTTTAAGCGAACAGGAGACGCATTTTTAGGAAGAAGGTCTAGCGCTGCATAATCACCTGCCTCTTTTAAAGCGGCACGCTTTTCTGCAAACTTCGCTACCATCTTCTCGCGTTTTCTTTGTCTGGCTTTTACTGATTCTTTTGCCATGTTTTATTTATTTGGGTTTGAGTAGGTTCCGGTGATTGTGTTATTACAAAGCCGGCTGCTACCAGTTTCTTTAATTTAATTAATTTCTTTTTTGGTTCCTTTAAATGGCATACCTAATTCTTTTAATAACTCGTACGCTTCTTCGTTGCTTTGCGCAGATGTTACAAAAGTAATATCCATACCTGTAATCTTAGTGATTTTATCAATATCGATTTCAGGGAAAATGATTTGTTCAGTAACACCTAATGTGTAGTTACCGCGACCATCAAAAGCTTTATCGCTAATACCTTTGAAATCACGTACACGTGGAAGTGCTACAGATACCAAACGATCTAAAAATTCGTACATCTTCTCACCTCTTAAAGTTACGCGAGCACCAATTGGCATACCCTTACGTAATTTGAAGTTTGAGATATCTTTTTTAGACATCGTAGGAACTGCTTTCTGACCAGTGATCATGTTTAGTTCATCTACAGCGATATCAATTAATTTCTTATCGTTTACCGCGCCATTAACGCCACGGTTGATACAAATTTTTTCTAACTTAGGAGCTTGCATTACAGTTTTGTAAGCGAACTTTTTCATTAAAGCAGGGATCACTTCTTTAGTGTACTTGTCTGCTAATCTTGGAGTATATTTTACTGTGCTCATTATTTAATTACCTCCCCTGATTTTTTTGATACACGAACTAATTTACCACTCTCGCGTGTACGCGTAGCTTTGGTTGGCTGACTCGTTTTAGCGTCCCACAACATGATGTTACTAATGTTGATAGGTGCTTCTACTTTAACGATACCACCTTTTGTATTTTGTGCAGAAGGTTTCGTATGTTTTGTAACGATATTAACGCCCTCTACTACTACACGGCCTTTATCTACAATTACTTCTAATACCTTACGAGGCTTTTTCAAGTCCTTGTCATCACCGGTGATTACCACAACGGTATCTCCTTTTTTGATGTTGAATTTAGGTTTGAATCTTGTACTCATTGTTTTTAACTTAAACGTCTATTAATGACTTATTATTATAATACTTCTGGAGCTAATGAAATAATCTTCATGTAACCTGCGTCACGAAGTTCACGAGCTACTGGTCCAAAAATACGTGTACCGCGTGGTTCGTCTGAATTGTTTAACAACACAACAGCGTTGTCATCGAAACGGATATAAGAACCATCTTTACGACGTAATTTATTTTTAGTACGCACGATAACTGCTTTAGAAACCGTACCTTTTTTAACACCGCCTGCAGGGATTGCATCTTTAACAGTTACAACAATCTTATCACCAATTTTGGCGTAATCTTGACCACTGTTACCAAGTACCTTAATACAAAGGACTTCTTTTGCACCACTGTTATCAGCTACATTCAATCTACTTTCTTGCTGAATCATTTTTTTAGCTTTTAGCTGTTAGATCTATCACTTTTTTAGCGACAGAAGAATGTTTATTTTTCAGAGGCTACACCCGTATAATTACTCATGGACGGTTTGCAGCATGAAGCCCGAGGGCCTATTTTGCTTTTTGGATAATTTCTACGAGTCTCCAACGCTTAGTTTTACTAAGTGGACGCGTTTCCATTATTTTTACTACGTCTCCAATACCGCACTCTCCCTTTTCGTCGTGTGCGTGGAACTTTGTTGTTTTCTTTACGAACTTACCGTAGATAGGGTGTTTTACTTTTCTTTCTACAGCAACTGTAATGGTCTTATCCATTTTATCGCTAGTTACTAGCCCAGTTCTCGTTTTACGTAAATTTCTTACTTCAGCCATTGTTATTTATTTATGGTTTAGATATCTTATTAGATACCCATTTCTTTTTTCTTCAATTCCGTTTTAATACGTGCGATGTCTCTACGAAGCGCACGAATATTCATCGGGTTTTCGAGTGGAGAAATAGCGTGAGCGAATTCAAGCTTTTTCAATCTTAATTGATCTTCTTGAATTTTGGCCTGAAGGTCTTGAACATTCATGTCCTTTAGGCTTTTGTTAAAATCGTATGATGTCTTGTTTGCCATTGCAAATTGTATTTTAAATTAAGCTTGCAAATCCCTTCTAGTAACGAATTTGGTTTTAATAGGTAGCTTTTGAGCCGCTAAGCCCATTGCTTCCTGTGCTACTTGCGCTGTAACACCATCGCACTCAAAAATGATGCGTCCTGGTTCAACTACAGCAGCCCAATACTCAGGGTTACCTTTACCTTTACCCATTCTCACCTCTGCAGGCTTATGTGTAATAATTTTATCAGGAAATACGCGGATCCACACGTTACCTTCTCTTTTCATAGCACGTGTCATTGCTTGACGAGCAGATTCAATCTGACGGTTTGTCAACCAGATTGGCTCTAATGCTTTTAAAGCGAATGAACCGAATGAAATGGAAGTGCCACGCTTAGCCACTTCGCGTATGCGGCCTTTTTGCTGCTTCCTGTGTTTACTTCTTTTAGGCTGTAACATTTATTTCAATTTGAAAATTCAAAAATTGTCAATTCTTTGTTGTACAGAAGATATTATCCTCTGCGTTCTGGACGAGGACCACCACCACGGTTGTCTCTACCACCACCTGATCTGCGATCATCTCTTCTATCGCCACCCGGTCTGCGCTCTTCTCCACCTCTTCTTTCGCTCATGTCATTTTTGCCACCAACGAAGTTTGGATTTAATTCACGCTTACCAAGTACTTCACCTTTACAGATCCATACTTTGATACCGATTTTACCGTAAACGGTTTGTGCAAATACGTTTGCATAATCGATATCCATACGGAACGTATGTAGAGGTACACGACCTTGTTTAAATTCTTCAGAACGTGCGATTTCAGCACCGCCTAGACGGCCACCTAATTTTACTTTAATACCTTCTGCTCCCATACGTAAAGTAGAGGCAATAGACATTTTAGTAGCACGCTTAAAGTTGATACGATTTTCGATTTGACGAGCAATTGTTTCTCCTACGATTTGTGCGTCTAATTCTGGACGACGAATCTCTAGGATGTTGATTTGCACATCATCTTTTTTCGTTAAGTTTTTCAACTCTTCTTTGATACGATCTACTTCTCCACCGCCTTTACCGATGATGATACCAGGCTTAGAGGTATGAATCGTTACAATTAACTTACCAAGGGTACGCTCAATTACGATTTTAGCGATACCGCCCTTGTTGATACGGGCATTTAGGTAAGTACGGATCTTATGATCCTCAATCAACTTATTAGCATAGTCTTTTTTAGAACCATACCAGTTGCTGTCCCATCCGCGGATGATACCTAACCTGTTACCAATTGGATTTGCTTTCTGACCCATATAGTGGTTTTACAATTAGTTTTTAGAATCTACGATTAATGTTACATGATTGCTGCGCTTACGAACTCTGTAACCGCGGCCTTGTGGAGCTGGACGCATGCGTTTTAAAACACGGCCACCGTCTACAAATACAGTTTTTACAATCAAGCTGCTATCTGCAGCACTTGCGCCATTGTTTTTTTGTTCCCAGTTATTGATGGCACTTTTTAGCAATTTAGCCAAAGGTACTGCATTGTGCTGTGGGTGGAATTCTAGAATCGCCAAAGCTTTTTCTACTTCCATTCCACGGATCACATCAGCAAGCAAACGCATTTTGCGCGGCCCTGTTGGATAATTGTTCAGTTTAGCTACTGCTTCCATTTCTTTTTTAGTTTGACGTTTGAAGTAAACTTAGCGTTCACTTCTTACTGTTTATTTTTTAGTTCCTGCGTGTCCTCTGAAGTTACGAGTAGGTGAAAATTCACCCAATTTGTGACCTACCATGAATTCTGTTACATACACAGGGATAAATTTATTTCCGTTGTGTACTGCAAAAGTATGCCCAACAAAATCTGGAGTAATGGTACTTCTACGACTCCAAGTTTTGATTACGCCTTTCTTTGCTGAACCATCATTGATTGCTAAAACCTTAGATTCAACGTTGGCATCAACGTAAGGACCTTTTTTAATCGAACGACCCATAATTATGAGTTAATTGAGTTATGATAAATATTATAATTTGAAAATGCTTGTTAATTATTTAGCGAGCTTTTTACCGTCTCTGCGTTGGATAATTAATTTGTCACTTCCTTTTCCTTTTGTTCTTGTTTTTTCACCTTTTGCATACTTACCAGTTCTGCTACGTGGGTGACCACCTGAAGCTCTACCTTCACCACCTCCCATCGGGTGATCTACTGGGTTCATGGCTACACCACGAACGCGAGGGCGAATACCTTTCCAACGATTCTTACCAGCTTTACCAGCAGTTTCGAGGTTATGATCACTATTAGAAACAACACCTACAGTTGCATAACAATTGATAAGAACTTTACGAAGTTCGCCAGAAGGCATTTTTAATACACCGTATTTTTCTTCTTTGTTCGCAAGCTGTGCAGATCCACCAGCACTGCGCACCATCTTACCACCTTGACCAGGTTGCAATTCGATGTTGTGGATAGTGGTACCTAAAGGCATGCTCTTTAAAGGAAGTGCGTTACCTAATTCTGGAGCAACAACGTCACCAGCAATTACGTTAGCACCCACTTGTAAACCTTGTGGAGCGATGATATAACGCTTTTCTCCGTCGGTGTATTGCAATAAAGCAATAAACGCTGTACGGTTTGGATCGTACTCGATAGATACTACAGTAGCTGCAATATCACGTTTGTCTCTTTTGAAATCAACGAGACGGTAATGGTGCTTGCTTCCACCCCCCATGTAACGCATTACACGACGACCTTGGAAGTTACGGCCAGCCGTTTTCTTCTGTGGTTCTAACAAACTCTTTTCAGGTTTGTTGGTAGTAATTTCAGCATAAGCATTTCCAATTCTCCAGCGTGTTCCGGCAGTAATTGGTTTGTACTTTTTAAGTGGCATTTTCTATTTGTTTAAATGCAGAATTCTCAGCTCTGCGTACTATAAATTAAATGTTTGCGTATAAGTCAATTGTTTCGCCTTCGGCAACAGTAACGAATGCTTTTTTATAAGCAGACTTCATACCTTGAATAAAACCAGCTTTTGTATAGCGTGCTTTATTTTTACCTGGAGCAACAGCAGTGTTTACATCTACAACATTTACACCGTAGAAAGTTTCTACTGCTTTTTTAATTTCTAATTTGTTGGCCTTACGATCTACTTTGAAAGCATACTTTCTCAATGTTTCTTGTTGAGCGTTTGCTTTTTCAGTTAAAATAGGCTTTATTAATACGTCGGTCGGTTTCATTTTATTTGTGTTGAAACGATTCTAAAATTATTATGCTGCTGCTTCCTCTTCTGTGAAGATTTTTGCAGTTGCTTCTGTGATTACTAATACGTCAGCGTTCATGATTTCGTAAGTGTTGATGTCAGCTAATAAACTGCTAGCAACATTAGGTACGTTACGTGTGCTTAGGTATAAATTATCATTGTATTCTGGTAAAACAAACAAAGACTTTTTATTAGAAAGGCTTAAGTTTTTCATTACCTCTACTAAAGTTTTTGTTTTAGGAACATCCATTGTGATGTCTTCAACAACAACGATTGCATTTTCTTTTGCTTTGTAACTTAAAGCAGAAAGTTTAGCAAGGTCTTTTACTTTACGATTTAATTTGAAATCGTAAGAATGTGGTTTTGGACCAAAAATGGTACCACCACCTTTGTATAATGGGTTACGGATATTACCCTTACGAGCACCACCCGTTCCTTTTTGCTTGTGTAACTTACGGCTAGCACCTTGTACTTCAGCACGTGTTTTTACTTTGTGCGTACCAGTACGGCCCGCAGCCAAATATTGTTTTACAGCCAGGTAGATCACGTGATCATTTGGCTCGATACCGAAAATCTCAGCTGGTAATTCTACCGTTCTGCCGGTTTTCTGTCCTTTTATATTTAATACATCTACTTGCATGGTAATTTTGAATTAGGTGTTATTACTTCTGGATTAAAACGATAGAACCATTGTGACCAGGTACTGAACCAGTAACTAGGATATAATTCTTTTCAGGGAAAATTTTAACCACTTTAAGACCTTTCATTTTAACACGGTCTCCACCCATACGGCCGGCCATTCTCATGCCCTTAAATACGCGTGATGGATAAGAAGAACCACCGATAGATCCTGGTGCGCGTTGACGATCGTGCTGACCGTGTGATGCTTCACCAACACCAGAAAATCCATGGCGCTTTACAACACCTTGGAAACCTTTACCCTTAGTGGTACCAACTATTTCAACTTCGTCACCTTCAGAAAAAATATCTAAAGTAACGGTCTCGCCTAGTTGCTTTTCTATAGAATAATTACGGAATTCTTTTACGAATTTCTTAGCTGAAGTTTGGGCTTTTGCGTAGTGATTAAGCTCGGCTTTAGTTGCGTGCTTGTCTTTTTTGTCGCCAAATGCTAATTGAAGTGCAGTGTAACCATCAGTCTCCTGGGTTTTCACTTGAGTTACGGTACAAGGACCAGCTTCAATGATGGTACAAGCAGTTTGCTTGCCATCTTCTTGGAAGATGCTGGTCATCCCGATTTTTTTACCAATAATACCTTTCATCGTGTTGCGGTTTATGCCCCGCAAAGGTTATAGAGGACATCCTGCCGATGAAAGCGGGATTCAATCCTTGTTTGCCACCGACCTTTTCCTTTGTTTTCAATATGTTGTTAAAACAATTGAAGCGGAAGTACCGGTAGTAAACAAACCTCGAAGGGCCTGTTTATATGTATGATTTACGCGCATTGTGCGTGCAAACCTTTTTATTTTTTATCAGAGCTGTTTTCCAATAACCAGTTATTTAAAACGAGTTGTTGTTGACAGTTGACGAATTTATAAGAACTCTTGTTGATGGTTTGTCTTAAGCGTTAAGCAGCTAAGACAGCTTATCAGGCTTTGATCTCTACTTCAACACCAGAAGGCAAGTCTAATTTACTTAGCGCATCTACTGTTTTTGAAGAAGACGTGTAAATATCCAACAAACGCTTGTGCGTTGCAAGTTGGAATTGCTCACGGCTTTTCTTGTTTACGTGTGGCGAACGAAGAACGGTAAAGATTCTTTTGTGTGTTGGCAAAGGAATAGGACCTGTTACTACGGCACCTGTGCTGCGTACAGTTTTTACGATTTTTTCTGCAGATTTATCTACTAGATTGTGATCGTAAGATTGTAATTTGATTCTGATTCGTTGAGACATAGTCGAAACCCAATTTTCTTATTGGGGTTGCAAAGGTAAGGGACTGTAATCAGATGGTCAAGAAAAAACCAATAATTTTTAAGAAAAAAGCTGTTTTTTTTCAAAATACTTAAAAAAACAAGCCCCACTCCGGTTTGGAGCAGGGCTTGGGCTTTAAAACACTTATAAATCAATAAGATATTTACCTTATTCTTCGATTTTAACTTTACCCTTGTTTTTCGCCATTACCTCTTCAGCAACGTTGTTTGGTGCTGGGTTGTAATGAGAGAATTCCATGGTTGAAGTAGCACGACCAGAAGACAATGAACGAAGTTGGGTTACATAACCAAACATTTCACTAAGTGGCACTTTTGCCTTGATAACCTGTAAGTTAGCACGGCTGTCCATACCTTCTAGCATACCACGACGACGGTTCAAGTCACCAGTAACGTCTCCCATGTACTGATCTGGGGTTAAAACCTCTACTTTCATGATTGGCTCAAGTAAAGTTGGTTTTGCTTTACGACCCGCTTCACGGAATGCAGCTTTAGCACACAATTCGAAAGACATTGCATCAGAATCCACATCGTGGTAAGAACCATCAAATACACGCACTTTCATGTTGTTAACAGGGTAACCTGCTAGAACACCTGTTGCCATTGAAGTTTCAAAACCTTTTTGGATCGCTGGAACAAATTCTTTAGGGATTGATCCACCAAATAAATCGTTTACGAATTGGAAATGCTTGCCTTCGTTTTCTTTTAGCCACTCTTCATCAGCAGGACCAAAAGCAAATTGAATATCAGCAAATTTACCACGACCACCTGATTGCTTCTTAAGCACTTCACGGTGTTCAACAGTGATTCCAAATGATTCTTTGTAAGCAACCTGTGGCGCACCTTGGTTAACTTCCACTTTAAATTCACGACGCATACGGTCAATGATAATTTCTAAGTGTAATTCACCCATACCTCTTAAGATGGTTTGACCTGTGTCTTCGTCTGTGTTTACACGAAGGGTTGGATCTTCTTCCACTAATTTAGCAATGGCCATACCCATTTTATCAACGTCTGCTTGCGTTTTAGGCTCAACAGCTACCGCGATAACGGGCTCAGGAATAAACATATTTTCTAGGGTGATTGGATGGTTTTCATCACATAAAGTATCACCTGTTTTGATTTCTTTAAAACCTACCGCTGCTGCGATATCACCTGCTTCAATAAAGTCTACAGGGTTTTGTTTGTTCGCAAACATTTTCATGATACGAGAGATACGCTCTTTTTTACCACTACGTACGTTGAGTACATATGAGCCAGCATCTAAGTGACCAGAATAACATCTGAAGAACGCTAAACGTCCTACGAAAGGATCGGTCATGATTTTAAATGCAAGTGCAGCAAATGGTTCTTTAGCATCAGGCTTACGCGTGATAACAGCTCCTGTATCAGGATCTGTACCTTGTGTATCTTCTACATCAATTGGAGAAGGAAGGTAACGACATACCGCATCAAGTGCAGTTTGTACACCTTTATTTTTGAATGAAGATCCACACATCATTGGAACGATA
>JAOASV010000077.1:668-3411 GCA_030158535.1 Sediminibacterium sp. | reverse complement strand
CTATTCGGTATAAAACAAAAAATACATCCAATCACTTTTACCGAGCAATATTTTGTTCCTTTTCAATTATAATTTTATGAATGAATTTAGTTCAATTGAAGCATATTTTTTATTTGATAATAAGATCAGAGAAAAATATATCGAGCTACAAACTAAACATTTAAAGGAGTATGATTTAACTGCTATTTTTATTGAGGCTATAAGAGATAAATCAGTTGCAAATAATTTTGATTATTCAGAATTCAAATTATTAGATGAGATAGATTATTTAAGTCAGGAAATTAAATATCAAAGTGCAATATTACATATATTAAACCCGAGAATTAATAATCCTGAAAAAGAACAGGATACATATATACAAACTATTGAAGATCATAGATATTTGATGTACGCAAATTGGTCATTACAAACAATCTATAATTATTGGGATAGGCTTGGAGATCTTTTGTGGCATGTATTTTCTACAAAGCTGAAGACTAAGGAAGTTTATTTTGATAGAGTAATGACAGCTATTCCTATTGAATATAAGTCAACAGAATCATATACAAAGCTATTAAAGCATTTTGAAACAAAAGTAAAGCCACTGTTACAAGAAAGGAATCGCACTGTTCACTATTTTTCGTTAGAAACACATTACAGATGGGGTCATATAAAAAATCGTGATCCTTTTTTGAATAAAGAAATGTTTGTTATAAAAAGTAGCCTTGCAGAAGTTATTACTAATCAACTTGAAGAATGTATATTGGGATTCAAATTTGCAATTGACTTAATTAAAGAACTACCTTCAAAGTCTAATTCATATTGATTTACACCACCTTATAAAGTGTGCAATTTGGTGTGCAGTCAAAAATTAACTAATTGATTTTCAATTGATAATTGCTCAAAACTAAGTGTGGTCCACACTAATCCACTTTCTCCTTAAATCACTTTTAACCACTTTCAATCATCCTTAAAGTTAGATTTCATTCTAATTCAATTAAAAATAGGCGTTTCAGGATGATTTATATGCACAAATCTGGTGCGTAACTAAGTGCGTTGTAAGCGAAATTACATAGGACAAAAATCTATTATGTAAAATAAAAATATACTAATATGTAAAGTATTATTCTGATAAAATGTAAAATATAACTATATTTGAATCATAATTATTGGATAATGGATTATGTAAATAGGATATCAGACACAGAATTGCAACGGAAATTAGCAGCCTCTGGGGCAGTTCTTATTAGGGGGGCAAAAGCTTGTGGTAAAACAGAGTCTGCCAAGCAATTAGCTAAAAGTGTTATTCATATTGATAGAGACGAACAAGCCCAACTTTTATTTGACACAGCACCCAAAAGGTTGTTGATGGGTGAAACCCCACGTTTGATTGATGAATGGCAAGTAATTCCAAAATTGTGGGATCTTGTGCGCCATGAAGTTGATGATAGAAAAAAGAGTGCGCAATTTATTTTAACTGGGTCTGCTAATCCTGAAGAAAAAGCCAATATGCATTCAGGTGCCGGCAGATTTACGATTGTTGATATGCGAACGATGTCTTGGCAGGAATTAGGAATATCTACTGCCAAAGTAAAATTATCCGATTTGTTTGAAGGAAAATCAATTGAGTTACAGGATAATCGTACCGAATTAGAATTGATTATCGACCAAATAATAAAAGGGGGGTTTCCAACTTTATTGAACAGTAATGTTAATCAGGCCATGGATTTAAATCGTGCCTACATAGAATTGTTGGCAGAAGTTGATATGAGTAGGGTATCTCAGAATAGACGTGATCCAATAAAAATTAGAAGCTTATTAAAATCATTAGCGCGCAATACAAGCACTTTGGTTGATAATGTGGTCATTGAAAAAGATATCAAAGCAAACGAAAGCACAGCAGTATCACGTCCAACAATTTACGATTATTTAGACGTCTTGAATCGATTAATGATTTTGGAGGATCAGCCAGCTTGGAATACGCATATTCGATCATCACATACGTTGAGAAATTCACCAAAGCGTCATTTTACGGATGTTTCATTAGCAGTTGCTGCATTGGGTGCTAATCAGGAAACATTATTAAATGATCTTAATTTTACAGGGTTTTTATTTGAGTCGATGGTGATTCATGATCTACGGGTTTATGGCCAGGCTAATGATGCTAAAGTGTATCATTACCGAGATTCAAGTGGATTAGAAGTGGATGGAATTGTACAAAAATACAATGGTGATTGGTGTGCTTTTGAGATTAAATTGGGTACCGGACAAATTGATGAAGCTGCTGCTAATTTGTTGCGGTTTGCTCGTTTGGTCAACACTGACAAATACCCTGCGCCTAAATCACTAAATATTATTACAGGCACTGGAATGAGCTACACGCGTAAAGATGGGGTCAATGTAATTTCAATGGCGTCATTAGGCGTCTAGTAAATGAGTAGGCACCTCAGTAATTTTCACTATTTTTGCCCTACCCCCGCAAAACATCCTATCAATCAACCTATTAAATAGCAGATACTGGCACATTTTTATAAAATATTGGTTTTATTATTGCTAGGGTTTATGTCTACTAGAGTAGCGGCGCAACCTTCTTTTATCATACACAACCAGTTTGCTTCTGCGCGCGAAAATCATTTGCAAAACCAGGAGGATTCAACTAGTGCCATGGTAATCCAGCAGGGCGGCATTAGAGCGTCTAAAACAGCAATACTACCTGTAACGCTAACCTCGCAGTTTAACAGCCATCACCCATTCGGTTATAACG
>JAOASV010000077.1:0-658 GCA_030158535.1 Sediminibacterium sp. | reverse complement strand
TTATTCCGGCGGGCGGTTTACAAAGCCAATTAACTTTTGGAGCCAATATTAAAGCAGGCCCAGTAAAACTCCAATTGCAACCAGAGCTTATATACGCTGCTAATCCTACTTACCCAGTAAATGGCAGCTACGGGTTTAGTAGTGGTAAACCCTATACTAAATTATATGGCGGCCAGTCTACCCTTAGTGTAAGTGCGAGTGCGTTTAGTGTAGGCGTTTCTACCGCAAATAAATGGTGGGGGCCAGGTGTAACAAATGCACTTATCATGTCTAATAATGCGCCTGGTTTTGCCAATATATTTATTAAAACCCATAGGCCTGCAAAAACGCCCATTGGTAATTTTGAATTTGAATTAATAGGTGGCCGGCTCGAGTCTGATAGTACACTCCCTTACGAGAATTTTCATGTAAAAGCCAGCCCTAACCTGCGTAACAGCTGGCGTTATATAAATGCCTACATATTAAGTTACAACCCAAAATGGTTGCCCGGCGTATATGTAGGGCTAATAAGATCGTTACAAAAATATGGCCCGGGTATTGCGGAGGGTAAAGGATCTTTTACCAATAAATACATACCTATTGTTACCAAAACATTTCAGAAAAAAAATGATTGGGGTGACGATACCCTTAGTATAGATCAGGTAGCAAGTTTTTTTGT
>JAOASV010000076.1 GCA_030158535.1 Sediminibacterium sp. | reverse complement strand
GCCCGACGAGCTACCGCTGCTCTACCTCGCGATGTTTGGAGGGCAAAGGTAACGCCAGAAGGCTAGTTCACCAAATATATTTCAACGTATTAATAAGGCTTGATATCAGAAGCACCACTTGTTCGGGTTTCAAAACGGCTTACCGTTCCTTTATACCTGATATCACTCGCACCGGAAATATTGGCTTTTAAGTACTGATTGATTGTTAGTTTAATATTAGATGCACCCGAAGCTACCACCACACAATTATCGGTTACAAGGTCTATAGACTTAATAGAACAAGCACCCGAAACATTAAAATCCGTTTCTGTGGCTTTGCCAGACAAACTGATATTAGAGGCACCACTAGCTCCCACTTTTAAAGAATTCACTTTTACAGTTCCTTTAATATCACTTGCGCCGGAAACACTAATATGTAAATGATTGCTTGTTATAGCATCCACAAAAGAAACATTACAAGCACCAGACACGCTTAACTTTTCTAAATTTTTTACCGTGATATAGGCTTTGAGTTTGTTGTTTTTCCAACTCGACCAACCTTTATTGTCAAAACTCACATACAACACCCCCCCAGAAACATAGGTTTTTATGTTTTTTGTTGCAGAGGCATCAACTGCACTCACACCAACCGCATCAGAACTGCCCTGTGAGATATACACATCAAATGCGTTAGACACATTAATACTAGTAAAACCCGCAAGGTTTCTATCCTCTGCAGCACCATCATACACCATTTTTTTAGGTGTTTGAGCGCAAGCGGTGAGGATGGTGATGAATGCAAGGGCTGCTAAAAGCGTTTGTTTCTTAAATATCATAAGTATTTTTTCGTAAAACGTAAGTGGCTCTATAAAGTTACAGTTGGTAGCAACATTTTTTACATTTAGTTTTGTGCCAACAATTCCTCGGGGTGCTTATGCAAATTGTCATAGGCTGAGAAAATACCCGTAGAACCTGAACAGGGTAATGCCTGCGAAGGGAAGGTGTTCACTTTTTTAGTGCCTCCCATAGCTTTCCCCTGTTCCCATTTATAAACTTTAAAACAAAAAAGATGAAAAAGTTTTTGGGAACAATGTTATTGGTATCCGCGTGTCAAACCTTGTTTGCGCAAAGCATACAAAAAGACAGCGTCCAACTCCCACCCCTCGAAGTAAGAGCCATTAGAGCATCCGAAAGAGCTCCATTTGCAAAACAAAATTTGAGTAAGACTGACATCCAAAAAAACAATTTGGGGCCAGACCTTCCCTTTTTACTCAACCAAACACCGTCGGTAGTAGTGCAATCCGATGCGGGCAACGGCATCGGATATACTGGTATTAGAATTAGAGGTACCGATGCCACCAGAATTAATGTTACCATTAATGGTGTTGCATATAATGACGCAGAAAGCATGGGTACCTTTTTAGTAAACCTCCCAGATTTTGCCTCTTCTGTAAGTAGTATACAAATTCAACGAGGTATAGGCGGTTCTTCAAACGGGCCAAGTGCTTTTGGCGCTAGTATAAATTTATCTACGCATGAATTAAATGAGAAAGCATATTTCAGCACGAGTAATAGTGCCGGCTCATTTGGTACGTTAAAAAATACCGTTCAATTTGGTAGCGGCCTTATCAATAAATATTTTACCATCGACGCAAGAGTAAGTAGCATCAAAAGTGATGGATACATTGACAGAGCATTTAGCGACCTTCGTTCTTACTATGTGAGCGGTGCCTACATTAGAGGCAAATCAAGCCTTCGCTTTACTACTTTTTCTGGTCAAGAAAAAACATATCAAGCATGGTATGGCGTACCTGCTAGCGAACTAGCAAATAATCGAACCTTTAATCCAGCTGGTACAGAAAAAACAGGCGACCCTTACAACAATCAAACCGACAATTACACACAAACGCATTATCAATTATTTTTCAACCATCAATTGGCTAAAAATTTAGACTTACAAGTCACCAATTATTATACCAAAGGCGCTGGTTATTATGAAGAATATAAAGCAGATCAAAGATTGTCTAGATATGGTATTCCTACCATTAACGTTGGCACAACTACACATACAAGATCGGACCTTGTAAGAAGACGCTGGCTCGATAATGATTTTTATGGACAAAATATTTCGCTACAATACAAAAAGAAAGATGAAGAAATTTCTGTGGGTGGCGGATGGAGCACCTATACCGGTAAACACTTTGGAGAAGTTATTTGGGTAGAAAAAGCAAATACATTTTCACCAAAAAGATATTACGATTTACCAGCTATAAAAAAAGAAGCCAATATCTATGCAAAGTGGCAGCATAGCTGGGCTACTAATTTTAGTAGCTATATTGATTTACAATATAGAAATGTATCACACCGAATGGATGGTTTTCATAATAATCCTACCCTACTTATCAATAGAAGCTTTGGTTTCTTCAACCCTAAAATTGGATACCAATACAATAAAAATGGATGGGTACATTATGCGAGTTATGCCATAGGACACAAAGAACCTAACCGTGACGACTTTGAAGTAGGTGCTGCCACACAGCCTAATCCAGAGAGATTACAAGACCTAGAAATTGGACTTGAAAAAAGAAATAAAAAAACTACCTGGAGCGCCAACTTTTACTACATGCGTTACAAAGATCAGTTGGTATTAACAGGAAAAATAAACGATGTAGGTGCTTACACCAGAATGAATGTACCTAATTCATACAGACTAGGTATTGAACTTATGCATAACACAATATTGACGGACAAACTACAATTTTCAAGTAACGTAACACTGAGCAGAAATAAAATCGAATCATTTACAGAGTATATTGACAACTACGACACCGGAGGTCAAGACGCCATTACAAGAAACAATACCAATATTGCTTTTTCACCAAACTTTGTTGCAGCTTCTACCCTTGCTTATAAACCAAAAAAACAGTTTACCTTAGAATTACAAACAAAATGGGTAGGTAAACAATATTTGGACAATAGCTCTTTAGAAGAAAGATCATTAGAAGCATTTGCAAACCAGGACATCAGCGCAAGCTATGAGTTTGCAAAAAAAATTGGACGTTCGTTTTTACTAACAGCTAGAGTTAACAATATCACCAATCAAAAATATGTTCCCAACGGATATAGCTATGCGTATGTATATGGCGGCGAAACCATTACAGAAAATGGCTACTACCCTATGGCAACCATTAATTATCTAATTGGAATAACAATAAAATTCTAGAATTTTTCTCTCCAGGCAAGCATGCCACCTGTTACGTTTACCACGTCTGTAAAGCCCATGGTTTCTAGCAGCAAGCATGCTTGCCCACTTCTATTACCACTTCTGCAGTAGAAGTATACTTTTTGGTTTTTAAGGTCTTCGATTTCATCAATTTGCATGCTTTGCACATTGCCAAGTGGCAATAACAATCCACCAATATTAAATTCGGTGTGCTCATGTGGTTCACGCACGTCTACTAAATTAATTTTTTCGCCAGCGTCAAGTATTTCTTTAAGCGCTTCTACGGTAATTGTTTGCATATAAAACCTTATTTAATTTTTAATTGAAGGATTGGTAATAGAATCTTTAGGAGGAGGGGTATTACTCAAATACAAATCAACGAGTTGTCCTTGTCTAATTTTATTAGGGAGCTTCATGCCCGTTAAAGAATCTAATTTAGTAGATAAATGTGCAGGCGTTTGTCTAAACACAAATGAGGCCGCAGAATCTTTAATGGTTTCTAAAGACAATACAGATCCAACATTGATACGCTGCATGGTGAGCTGATTGATGGCTTCGGGATAGGTAAGACCTACTAGGTTAGGCATATCCGTTTCTTCGCCACCTACACCGGTACCAATCACCAAACTGATAGTTGAACCGAGCGGAATTTTTACACCCTGTGCGATAGGCGCACCATTAAAAAGTTGATCAAGCACGGCGTTGCGCGCAAAATCAGGCTTATAGGAAACTGACCCTAACTTTAATTGTAAACTTTGCAAATAAAGCTCTGCACTTTTAAGAGAAAACCCAACAAGCGAAGGCATTTCAACTTGCGGCGGCACCATCCTATTGATGGTTAAGTAAATAGTTCGACCTGCTTTTACAACTTCATCTGCTTCGGGCGTTTGTCTGATTACGGCAAGCTTAGCAACACTATCTATATAAATAGAATCAAGTATTACCACTTCAAAACCTTCTTTTTCTAATTGTTGTTGAGCAGCAACATAACTCTGCCCTACCACCGAACTTACCTTGGCTGTTTTACCATATCCGGTAATCCAACCGAGTGATAAAAAAAATACGATGAGTAAAAAAAACAGCACCCCAATACCAATAAGTATGTTTTGCCATAAAGGCTTTTGCACTATTTTTTGTATTAGGTTTTTCATGCACAATTAATTAAGCGATTCTTCTACAATAGAAGTATAAAAATCTTGAAGGCTCATCCCCATGGCTTTTACTTGTTGTGGTATAACACTTGCCGCAGACTGACCAGGCACAGTGTTCACTTCAAGCATATAAGGGAGTCCTTTTTGTTCATTGTAAATAAAATCGACGCGCACCACACCTCTGCAATTGAGTACTTCATATACTCTTTTTGCAGCAGCTTCTAATTGAGACTGCATAGTGTCTGAAATTAAAGCAGGTGTTGTTTCAACACTTTTACCTTGATACTTTGCTTCAAAATCAAAAAATTCGTTGGACGTTTCAATTTCAGTTATAGGTAATACTTGTAAAGACCCTTTTGTTTTAAATACACCAATGGTAAATTCTCTTCCGCTAATAAATTCTTCCACAAGCACTTGGGTATCTTCTTTAAAAGCTTTTTCAAGTGCAGGCGCTAAAGCATCAGCAGTGGTTACCTTACTCATACCAATGCTACTTCCACCATTATTAGGTTTTACAAAAACAGGTAGTTGTAATTTTTCTAAAATAACACTAGGTGCTACTGGCGTATGTTTAAATAAGTGGATGGAGTTAGCCACTGATATGCCACCAAATGCAGCCACAGCAACCGTATAACGCTTGTTAAATGTTAATGCAGAAGTAGCAGCGTCACAACTAGTGTAGGGTAAACCCAGCATATCAAAATATCCTTGAAGTTTTCCATCTTCACCAGGCGTGCCATGAATACATAAAAGCACTACATCAAAATTAACTTGGATACCGCCATCCGTAATTGAAAAATCATCTCTATTTACTTTTTGAGGCGCGCCATTTTCAGGCGTATACCACCAACCAGTATGATTGATATCAATTTGATAAACGTCAAATTTGTTTCGGTCTAAATTTCCATTAACAGTAACAGCACTCTTATAGCTAATTTGTGCTTCACCACTTAACCCACCTGTTACCAGTGCAACTTTTTTTTTCATAAACCCTTGTGTATTAAAAGAAAATTAGAGATGTAGCTTGTCTTTTTTAGCAAGCAATTCTTCTACCGTTTCTTTGTATAATTCATCTGGTACACAACAATCTACTGGACATACCGCAGCACATTGTGGCTCTTCATGAAAACCTTGACACTCGGTACATTTATTAGGCGTAATGTAATACGTATCAACACTTATTGGAGAAAGTCTAGCATCAGTTGCAATAGAACTACCATCCATTAACGTAAAACTTCCTTTCACTGAAGTGCCATCTGCAATGGCCCACTCTACCCCACCTTCATAAATTGCGTTATTTGGACACTCGGGTTCACATGCCCCGCAGTTGATACATTCGTCTGTAATTTTTATAGCCATATTAAATGGTTTTGTTTGGGTTACTGAATTTACATTTGCAGTATCAAAAATACGGCCGACAAATGATTTTACAAGAACGAATTGAAATACTTAACAAATTAAGTGCCTATATGGCCGGAAATGAGCCAGAATGGGCCGAAGCAAAGGAAAGTGCAGCCCGTGAAAACCCCTGGTTTGCCCCTGAATTCATAGAAAAAGCCGTGAATTCGATCACAAAAAGCTTTTTAGACCCAAAACTATTGGCAGATTGGGCGGCTCAATATGGGGTTCCGGCACAACAATCTGCACCCAAAAAAGTAGGTTTGGTGATGGCTGGCAATATCCCACTCGTAGGTTTTCACGACTTTTTATCGGTGTTTATTTCCGGACATACCGCTGTTATTAAGCCCTCTTCGAAAGATGAAATTTTAATCAAGCATATTGTTTCGGAACTTATAAAAATGGACAGCCGTGTTTCGGAAATGGTAGTTTTTGCGCCACAACTTTCTGGACTTGACGCATACATTGCTACAGGGAGCAATAATAGTAGCAGGTATTTTGATTATTATTTTGGCAAATTTCCAAATATTATTAGACGCAATAGAACATCGGTAGCGGTACTTGATGGCACGGAAACAGCCGCAGAGCTTGATTTATTAGCAGATGATATTCAAACTTATTTTGGATTAGGATGTCGTAATGTTACGCAATTATTTGTGCCAGCCAATTATGATTTTATTCCACTTTTTTCGGCCCTAAAAAAATATGAATATTATTTAGATTTTCATAAGTACAAACACAATTATGACTATCATTTGGCGCTATTAATTATGGGCAACAAATATTATATGAATAATGACTCCCTTGTTTTTTCGGAAAACGAGAGCCCTTTTTCACCAGTTAGCCAGGTACATTATCAGTATTACACCGAGCCGCAGACTTTAAGCAGTTTAGCCCAAAATACCGACATACAGTGTATTGTAGGGCATGGCTATATACCATTTGGGAGCGCCCAAGCCCCTGGTTTAACAGATTATGCCGACGGAACAGACACCCTGGCATTTTTGCAGACATTATAAACCCTTTGCGCAAAAAAAATGTTAAATAAGACAGGCGGTACACAGACAAACTTGCAGCTTCGTTTATTTGTAACGCAAAGGCATGTAATTTGTAGAACCTTTAAAAAATTGTAACGATGAATATGAATTTCAAAACAGTGGCCACTATGGTAGCCATTAGCGCCACAACTGCTATTGTAAGTGTTTGGGGAGTAAGCAAATTCAATGCATACCAACAGGCAGGTATTCAGGACCCGAACAAATTACCTTTTAATTATGTAGGGTTTAACAACAACAATACACCTACCGTTGCGGTAGATTTTACACCGGCAGCCACTACGGCGGTTCCTGCTGTTGTGCATATCAAAACAAAAACAAAAGAAAAGCAAATTAGCAATGGAGGTTCACGTGGAAGAAATCCATTCTCGGATTTTTTTGGAGAAGATTTTGGTGATTTTTTTGGAGGTGGCCCACGCGTCATGCCTGAACAACGTGCAAGCGGAAGTGGCGTTATTATTACTGAAGACGGATACATTGTTACCAACAACCACGTGATTGATGGTTCTGATGAAATCAATGTAACACTTGGTAATAAAAAATCTTATAAAGCCACACTTATTGGCGCTGACCCCAGCACCGATATTGCCGTTATTAAAATTGAAGCAAAAGGTTTACCCTATTTAATTTACGGCAATAGTGACGAAGCTAAACTTGGACAATGGGTATTAGCTATTGGATATCCTTTAAGTTTAGACGCTACTATTACAGCAGGTATTATCAGTGCGAAATCTAGATCTATAGATATCAATAGAAAACAAAGTGATAAACCTGTAGAATCTTTTATTCAAACAGACGCAGCCGTTAATCCGGGCAATAGTGGTGGTGCACTTGTTAATACCACTGGCGAACTCATTGGTATTAACTCTGCAATAGCCTCTCCTACTGGATCTTACGCAGGTTACTCGTATGCGATTCCGGTTAATATTGTTAAAAAGGTTGTTACTGATATTGTAAAATTTGGAACGGTTCAACGTGCCTATATTGGCATTAACTTTTTACCAGAAAACGTAACAGACGATCAAAAACTAGCTTACGAAAAAGAGTTTGGTATTAGCATCAAAGAAGGTGAAGGCGTATTTGTAACGGATGTTCCAACAAATGGAGCAGCGTCAATAGCCGGCATAAAAAAATACGATATCATCACCAAAATTGATGGAATAAAAATTACCTCTGGTCCAGAATTACAAGAACAAGTAGCCAAACATAAGCCAGGAGACAAAGTAGCCATTACTTATAAACGTGCTGGCAAAGAAAACACCGTTACACTTACTTTAAAAAATAAAGTAGGCAATACAGATATCGTTAAAAACACTTCTATCATTGAAAAATTAGGTGGCACATTTGAAAACCTAGATAAAAAAATAGCTGCTGCTAATGAAGTAGAAGGTGGTGTAGTAGTTAAAAAAGTAGGCGATGGATTACTGAAAAAAAGTAGAATGCAGGATGGGTTTGTAATTATAAGTGTTAACGGTTCCGAAGTAAAAAGCCTAGAAGAACTCAAAGAAATATTAGCGAAAATAAAATCTGGTGTTGTAAGACTCGAAGGCTTCTACCCTGGTTTTGAAGGCAGCTATACTTATCCGCTAAACCTTAGTGAGGAATAAGCTGATACACTAAATATTCACCCGCTTGTAGTTCAAATTTTTCTTTACTAGAAAATGAAAACTGAAGGCCCGAAAATATTTGTTCGAAATTTCCTTCAAGTAATGGATGGCTAATTTCAAAAGCCAATCTATTTTGTTCCGAAATATTCAGAAGCACCAAAACAACATTGTTTTGGTGCTTTTTTATAAATCCTATAATACAATTTGGATAGGGCGTTTGTAGCATTTGGGGTTGACCAAGTACCACTGCGTCATTTTGCATACGGAGGGTAAAGAGTGCCTTATAAAAAGCGTGCAATGCTGGTTGTTGCGCATGCTGCGGCCAATCTAGTACATCTTTTTCAAAGAATGACAAGCGTTTATGATTGGGAATTTCCTGACCACTATACATAAGGGGCAATCCACCCCAAGTTGCCGAAAATACAGCCCAGGCTTTTGCCGTTATTCCATACTTTTCATATTCGGTTCCATTCCAACTATTTTCATCATGGTTAGCAGTAAATAATAATTTACTTGTAGCCGGCCCTTCACTTGCATATAATTCTAGTTGTTCTAGTACCCGATTCAAATTTGGCTCATGCCTATTGATAGATCCAGTGGCGTGCATAAATGCCCAAGCATAGGTGGTATCAAATGCTTCAAAATAACGGACATCCTCACACTCTGCTAGCCAGTATAACGGCTTTATAATATCAAGTGCCCCTCTTGCCTCTATCCAAAAATGTAAGGGTACTAAATGTGCCATATCACATCTAAACCCATCAATATCAAAAGTATTGACCCAATACTGCATCGCTTCAATCATGGCGGTGCGCATAGCAGGGTTATTGTAATTTAAATCGATAACATCAGACCATCCATTGCGTTCTGTAAAATTCCCTTCTGCATCTTGCATGTAAAAATCAGGACTCGAAACTGTCCAAACATGATCTTGTCCTGTATGATTGGCCACCCAGTCTATAATCACTTTCATCCCGAGCGCATGGGCTGCATTTACAACATCTATAAAATCTTGCTTTGTTCCAAACTCAATGTTAATAGCCGTATAATCACTGCACGCATAATAACTACCTAAACTACCAAGCCTACCCTTCATACCAATGGGTGTTAAGGGCATAAACCATAATACTGTAACGCCCATATCTGCCAGTCTTGGAAGGTGCAATGCAAATGAAGACAATGTCCCCTCTTTGGTATACTGCCTAACATTTACCTCGTACATATTAGCACGAACAGCCCAAGAAACAGGATTAAACGGCATGTCTATTTAATTTAGAAAACAAAATAGATAAGAGATAAACGAGCACCGCACCAATTACATTTAACCACAAAAATCCGATGCCCACAATATTATACTTGTCTAATAAAAAACATACAATCACAAATATTTCACCCACTATAGCGGCCCAAAATACAGGCGTACCGCCTACATTTTTAGCATAAAATGCCACTAAAAAAATGCCCAAAATAACACCATAAAATAAGGATCCGAGTACATTAACGGCTTCAATTAAACTGCCCATACCCGTTGCAAACTGCGCCGTTAAAATACAAAACACCCCCCATCCTAGTGTATACCACTTAGATGTTTTATAATCGGTAGCAGACTGTTCGAGGGTGCTACCATCTATGGTTTTTGAACGGTACCGCAAATGAAAATCGATAACAGTGCATGATGCAAGTGCATTGAGCGCTGCTGCAATGGAACCCCATGCGGCTAAAAATATAACAGCAATTAGAAGACCCACGAGACCTACTGGCAAATAGTCTACAACAAAACGCAAAAAGATATAGTTGGTGTCATTAACGTCGGCACCAGGTACAGCTGTTGCAATTACATTTTTATAATTTTTTTGTAGCGCCGTTAAAGACACAGCGCCCTTTTGAATTTTATTTTCTAGCGCAGTATCTGCCTTTTTAGATTGTACAAGCGCAGTATTGAGTTCCAATTGCTGAGCCTGCGCTATCTTAAACTGATCTTGAATAGAAGACAATGAATCTTTATAAGGGGTAGACCAGGCTTTGGTTTCAACGGTTTTATTAAAAAATATAGGAGACTCTTTAAACTGATAAAAGGTAAATAATAAAACACCAAGTAGTAATATCAAAAACTGCATTGGAATTTTTACCACGCCATTTAACAAAAGTCCTAATTTACTTTCACGATCATTTTTTGCAGTAATATACCTACCCACTTGTGATTGATCAGTACCAAAATAAGAGAGTGCTAAAAAAAAGCCGCCAATGGTTCCACTAATAATATTATACCGGTCTTTAAAATCAAATCCGCTACCTGTATTACCCGTTGTAATTACATTTAATTTCCCAGACACTTCTCCCACTTTTAGCGCATCGGCAAATCCAAGTCCATCCGGTAGCAAATGCACCAAATAATACCCTGACACCACCATACCAATAAATATGATTACAAATTGTAGTTGTTGGGTATATGCAACGGCTTTGGATCCACCACTTACCGTGTAGAGTGTAAGCATACCTCCCATCGCTATATTGGTCCAATAAATATCCCAGCCTAGTAGTGATGATAAAATAATCGAAGGCGCGTAAATACTAATACCTGTCGATAATCCACGAGACAATAAAAATAAAAACGACGTAAAAGTTCTCGTTTTTAAATCAAAGCGTTGCTCTAAAAATTCATAAGCTGTAAATATTTTTAACTTACTAAACATAGGCACAAACCATACTACAATAACAATCATAGCAAGTGGCAGGCCAAAATAATATTGCACAAAACGCATACCATCGGTGTATGCCTGACCCGGTGCTGATAAAAAAGTAATGGCACTAGCCTGTGTTCCCATAATACCTAATAACACCAAATACCAGGGCATCGAACGGTTACTTAAAAAATAGCCTTCTAAATTTTTTGTAGCATTGCTTTTATACAAACCATAAGAAATAATGAGTATAAAAGTTACCACCAAAACAACCCAATCAATCAATGACATATTTTATCGTTTTGGTAAAGCAATTAAGTTGGCTAATAATTTGTAGGCACCTGAAACACCCGCAGGTAGTTGTCTAAATAGCGCTAAACCCACATATGAAAAATTGCCTTTACCATACCCACAAGTAATTAATGAACCACTAGATGGCTGCTCATTTTTATCATGCATAGATAGAGGTGTTTCATAACGTGCGTCGATAGCAGTTGCCTGATAGGTACTTCTTTCCTGAATCCATCCTTCAAAATCACGGGCAGTAATTTTATTAGGCGATTGTAAAACAGGATGCATAGGAAGTGAAAATACCACTTCTGCATTTTCTTCGGTGACCCTAGATCCTGCACTAATGGTAAATGGATACGGCGCCATAGGAGGCGTTAAACCATTGGTGCCCGTACGGTTGTATTGCACAATTAAATTGCCACCATTTTGTACATATTGCAAAAGCATTTGATAGCCATCCTTTAAAAATGCATTTACATTGTAGGCTCTAACACCCGTAACTATCGCATCAAAACCCGCTAAATACGCTGGCGTAATATTAGCTGCAGTAATTTTTTCTACACGGTATCCAAGTTGCACCAGCGCTTCTTCCGTTAAATCGCCAGAACCCGCAATATAGCCCACTTTTGAGCCTTTTATACGAATAGGTTCATCAACCACCTTAATAATATCTTGCGTCAAATAATGTGTATTAGGAATGTGATCGTAAACAATTTTTTGTAAGTGCTCATTGTAGTTTTGCGTACCCTTACTATTGGTTACAGCAACATTTGCAGTAATTGCATTTGATGTATTTGTTGGATTGTAAATACTTTCAAAAGGCACCACAATAGCACTCATTTTTGCATCATTGAAAACGGAATCTACCCCCTTTTCAAATACCTGCTTGCCTGTTTTTTGATCCAATAAAGTGTAACGAACCGATGAACTCATTTTCTTTTCTTGATTGGATAAAACAGTAAGTTGCAATGGCGTAGTTTGATTTTTTTTACCTTTTTCTGTTACCACATTCGTTAATACCACGGTTGGTTTTACAACAAGTTCGTAAGGTGGAATGATGATAAATGGTTGCACACATTCGCCTTTAACTAAGTCAACATATTTATGCATGACTGGTCTAGTAATAGTAAATGACACGCCTTCAATTGTACAATTAAATTGCACAGAAAGTGTAGGATCATTCCAAGCTTTACCTAGTACAGTATAATCATTCACCAAAAACATACCATCCGAATTTTTGGGCTGCTGCAACCAATACGGTTGAAACTGATTTTTTGCTACCTCAGGAAGCATGTTTACTACATAATTGTAATTTTTATTTTGCAACAATTGCTGAGCTACTTGCTTTGCATAGGACTGATTGAATACCTTAATATTTTCTAAACGGACAATAGCTGAAGATCTATTATTAATAGCACAGGTAAAACTAATAGAATCGCCTTGTACTGCTTTTTCCGAAACCGTAAATGCCTCTACAGACAATCCTGCAGCAGCTTCAATAATTTGTTGTAATGCATTTAGTTTATGCGACCTCCAAACTGAAGCCGAAAGCTCTTTAACTTGCTCATAAATTTTTACAAGGGCAGGCAGTGACAATGAGGGCTGCAAAGGATTGTAAGAAACAATAACTGCGTCTATAGCGCTTGCAATACTTGCTCCGTTTTGACCAAGCCTTGTCCAATCCGCACTAACACCATCGAGTAAATTACTCGTAGGCGCCTCTCCTACAATGGTGGTAAAATATTCTATGATTTCTCCTTTGCGTCGGGGCCTTCCTTCACCCTGGCTCTTGTGCATGCTTCTAGCCTCACCACCAAGTTCGCCATAACTTTTTCCTTCGAGTGCATTGTAAACACCCACATCAATTTTAAATTGATCACTGCTGATGGTATTAGCGCCGCCAAAATTAAATGTATTCCACAATAATCTTTTTGCCTGCCAAACCGTAACGCCATTTGTTAACTGTTCCGGAAATTGATTGGTATCTGCAGCTGCGGCAAAAGCCTCTCTAGCAATTTGTGCAGAAGCGCTATGATGGCCATGTCCTGCGCGCGCGTCCGGAGGAAAGCGCGCAATAATTACATCGGGCTTATAATTTCGAATTACCCAAACAGCGTCTGCTAAAACTTTTTTTCGGTCCCAAACTTGTAAGGCTTCATCCATGCTTTTACTAAAACCAAATTCGTAAGCACTTGTAAAATATTGTTCGGCGCCATCTATTTCGCGCGCGGCTAATAATTCTTTGGTTCGAATCATGCCAAGTTCAATACCCTGTTCTGGGCCAATTAAATTTTGACCACCATCACCTCTAGTTAAACTCAAATACGCCGTTCGGTACATTTTTTCTTTGGCCAAATAAGGCAACAAACTATTGTTTTCATCATCCGGATGCGCTGCGATGTATAAAACTGAACCCAACACTTGCAACTTTTTCAATGATTGTAGTATTGCGGAACTAGGCATTACTCCTCCATTATTTTGACTTACTTGTTGCGACCATACGCTGTTACTAGAAAACAGTAATCCAAGTACAAGAAGCAGGGTAAAAAAGTGCAATTTTTTCATAGCTATCTAAACGCCTGATGTGGCTGTCATTTAATTCATGAACAGTTTGTTAAACAATGCGTGAATGTAACAAAAAATGGCCCAGATTTAACCAAAAATTGAGTAATTTTCAACCATGAAATCAACAATCTTTTTGGCCTTCTTATTTTGCCTATGCAGTAGCGTTATGGGGCAATATGAAAATGCGATTGTAGGCCCCTCAAAAGCAGTAAATCCCTACCAATATAGTGTTACAAAATCAGGCGTATTTAATAGAGCGAGTGTAACGAGTGCGCACCCGCTTGCTAGTATGGTTGGCGCCGAAATCATGAAGCAAGGTGGTAACGCATTTGATGCAACCATTGCTACACAATTTGCACTAGCTGTCGTATATCCGGGAGCAGGTAATATTGGAGGTGGCGGTTTTACCCTCGCTAGAAAAAAAGATGGCACCCTTATAGGAATCGATTACAGAGAAGCGGCACCATCTAAAGCAACTAGAGATATGTATTTAGATGCTGCAGGAAATGCACAAGATGCACTTTCGCAAAATGGGCATTTAGCATCTGGCGTTCCAGGCGCGGTTGCGGGAATTTTTGCAACCTTACCACATGCAAAACTTCCTTTTGCACAGCTCATCCAACCCGCTATCGATTTAGCACGTTTCGGATTTGTAATTACCGAAAGAGAAGCTTCTAGTTTAAATGGAACAAAAAAAGATTTTATAAAATACTCCACTAAGCCTTCTGCATTTGTAAAAGATACAAAATGGAAAGTTGGAGACACCCTTATTCAACAAGAACTTGCGAATACACTTTCACGTATTCAAAAAAATGGCGCCAAAGGATTTTACGAAGGTGAAACAGCGGCACTTATTGTAGAAGAAATGAAAAGAGGTGGTGGTATTATTTCACTTGAAGACTTAAAAAATTATCAAGCAAAATTTAGAACCCCTATTGTATTTAATTACAGAGACTATGGCGTGATAAGTTTTGCACCTCCAAGTAGTGGTGGCATTTTAATTGGCCAGATGCTTACAATGATAGAACCCTTTAATGTTCAAAAAATGGGTTTTCAAACACCGGAATCTGTACAACTCATGATTGAAGTGGAGCGCCGCGCCTACGCTGACAGAGCTGCGCATATGGGAGATCCTGATTTTTATAAAGTACCCCAAAACAAATTACTTAGCAGTGCGTATTTAAAAAATAGAATGCTGGATTACAAACCTGGCGTTGCTGGCTCTAGTGATCAAACGCAAGCAGGCGATGCGCCCGTATCTGAAGAAACTACACACTTTAGTGTAGTTGATCCAGAAGGCAATATGGTATCAGTGACCACCACCCTAAATGGGGGCTATGGCAATAGAACAGTAGTGGGTGGTGCTGGTTTTATTTTAAACAATGAGATGGATGATTTTAGTGCAAAGCCAGGTAGCCCAAATATGTATGGCGCTATAGGCGGAGAAGCTAATGCGATTGCGCCACATAAAAGAATGCTCAGCTCCATGACACCTACCCTTCTTACAAAAAACAAGAAGCCTTATTTGACAGTAGGCACACCTGGCGGCACTACCATTCCAACATCTGTGTTTCAAACCATTGTGAACCTTATTGATTTTAATATGAGCTTAGAAGACGCCATTAATAATCCTAAGTTTCATCACCAGTGGCTCCCCGATGAAGTGAGCATAGAAAAAACGTTTAACCCAAATACCAAAGCTGCGCTTGAAAAAATGGGCTACCGTATTAAAGAAAGAGGTGCAATTGGTAGAACCGAGGGAATCGTTATAGGTTCAACGGGTAAAAGAATTACAGTTGCCGATAAAAGAGGCGATGACGCCGTTGCAGGATTTTAATTATTGATACTAGAATAGAACTACCTGAAAAGAAAATTAAAAATAACCAGAAATGTTTTACTCGCATTTGTTGCGAGCCTCTTTTTGGTGCTCTTACTTTTAAACACAAGCCCCGTACAAAACTATATTGCTAAAAAAATAACCCTTTCTATTTCTAATAAAATAGGGGCAGAAGTTAGCATCAGAAAAGTAAGCATTTCTCCTTTTAATAAATTAAACATCGAAGGGGTACTCATACGAGATCAAAACAAAGACACGCTATTATTTGCAAACCTTTGTAAAATAAGAATTACTGATTGGTTTT
>JAOASV010000075.1:523-3431 GCA_030158535.1 Sediminibacterium sp. | reverse complement strand
AGCAGTTGCTTCGGGTGCTTATTCAAAAATTATACTAAAAGTAGGTTCCTATACATTTGAAAAACCTATCAGCATCAAGGGTGACATAACAATTACTAGTAATAGCGCTGTTGTAAATTTTGCAACCAGCAGCGCCATCAACAATTTGTTTACCCTCCAACAAAATGCGCAATTAACCTTACAAAATAGTAGCATCAACGCCAGTGCAGTTTCTGCGCAACATTTTATTGCGGTTACAAGTGATGGTTCGGGTATTCACAATAGTATTGACATAACCGGCTGCAAAATTCAAGGCTTTACAGGCACCGCAATACTCATGGCGCCAAAATCTAGTTATTTAGACAAGATTACGATTCAAAATTGTGCATTTGAAAACAACAAAGCCACCCTTCTCTCTTTAAAAGACGAGGACGAAAACAAAGGCTATTACAACGCCGAAAAAATTATTGTTACAAATAATAGTTTCATAAACCACGCCGGACCATTAGCCGTTATTTACAGGGGCGGAAACGACGAAAGTACCATGGGACCTATCTTTAGCTTCTCCAGTAATAAAATTGTAAATTGCAGTGCAAATGAACCGCTAATTGGCTTATTTGGGGTACAGCAATCAAATATCAACAACAATATGTTTACGGCTTCTAATAAAACAGGAAATATTATTTCGTACACCGATAACACCAAAGCATTTCATTATCAAAAAAATAATAGTGTTACTAGTAGCGGCACTATTCAAGAAAATAAATTTGTCATTAATCAATAAATCAACATTTTAAATAAATAAACATGAAAATTATTCACCAAGTACATCCCGAAGATTTTGTAAAATATACAACCGAGCAAATTAGAGATAAATTTTTACTAGACAATTTAGTAGAGCCAGGCGCTATCAATTTTGTATATACCCATTATGATAGAATGGTGGTGGGCGCTGCAACCCCTACTACTGCTGCTATTCAGCTAGGTACCTACGACGCTTTAAAGTCAGAAAACTTTTTGGACCGAAGGGAACTTGGTATCGTAAACATTGGTGCAATTGGAAGCATTACGGTAGAAGGTCAAATTTACACCCTAGATAAAATTGATTGCTTGTATATTGGTATGGGTAACAAAGAAGTTACTTTTCATGCGAGCACCGATCCAAGCAACCCTTCTAAATTTATTTTATTTTCTTGCCCAGCGCACGCGAACCATCCTACGCAGCTTATGCAAAGCAAAGATGCAACGCCTGCCGAAATGGGAAGTGCAGAAACAGCGAATCACAGAACCATTAATAAATACATTCACGCAGATGGCTTAAAAAGCTGTCAGCTTGTACTTGGTGTTACCAATTTTAAACCAGGTAGCATTTGGAATACCATGCCAGCGCACCTGCACGACCGTCGTATGGAAGCATACTTCTATTTTGATTTACCTGAAACACAACGTGTCATTCATTTCATGGGTGAGCCACACGAAACAAGACACCTATTCTTAAACAATGAGCAGGGCATTGTGTCTCCATCATGGAGTATTCATAGTGGTGTAGCAACAGCTTCTTACTCATTTATTTGGGCAATGGCTGGCGAAAACATGTCGTTTGCTGATATGGATTTTGTAAACATTCAGTTATTAAAATAATCCCAATGCTAAATTTTAGAGTAGATAATAAAGTTGCTTTAGTAACCGGTTGTAGTAAAGGTATTGGTATGGCCATTGCCATCGAACTTGCTAATAGCGGCGCCGACATTATTGGTGTGAGTGGCTCTATGCCTGCATCAGGAAGCGATGTAGAAAAAGCGGTACTTGCTGCAGGTAAAAAGTTTTATGCTTACCAAGCCGATTTTTCAAATAGAGATTCGATCTATGCATTTTTAAATGCGGTAATCAAAAACCATCCAACCATTGATATCCTTATTAATAATGCGGGAAGTATTCAAAGAAGCCCTGCCGCCGAACATTCCGACGAATTTTGGGATAATATCATTGACATCAATTTGAATGCGCAATTTATTATCACCAGAGAAATTGGAAAACAAATGATTGCCAATGGCGCTGGTAAAATAGTGTTTACGGCCTCTCTTTTAAGCTTCCAAGGCGGTATCAACGTGCCTGGCTACGCAGCTAGCAAAGGAGCTGTTGCCTCGTTAATTAAGGCATTTGCCAACGAATGGGCTAGTAAGGGCATTACCGTAAATGGTGTTGCCCCTGGATATATATCCACAGACAATACGGCACAGTTAAGGGCCGATTCGGACAGAAATGCCTCTATTTTGGCCAGAATTCCAGCCAATAGATGGGGAACTCCTCAGGATTTAACCGGAGCTTTCGTTTTTTTATCCTCTCCTGCTTCAGACTACGTCAACGGCACCATCTTAACCGTGGATGGCGGCTGGATGGGTAGATAACTATATGTAACAACTAAGGCGTCATTCGTAAGTAATTATTAAATTTAGGCTTACGAATGATGCCTTATGTTTTTAAAGCCTAGCAAAAAACTTTTTTACAGTTCTGCAGTACTCATTGTGCTTGCAATTACCGCTGTTGTAATTTATCCTTCAGACCCTATCGATTACAACACCGAGGTAAAACCCATTTTAAATAAAAAATGTATCACCTGTCATGGTGGTGTAAAACAAGAGGGTGGGTTTAGTTTGCTTTTTGAAGAAGAAGCATTTGCGCCTACCAAATCTGGTAAGCCTGCCATTATAAAATTTAAACCAGAAGAAAGTGAACTGATCAGAAGACTGCATTTAACAGATCCTGAAGAACGCATGCCGTATAAGCACGACCCGTTAACCAAAGAAGAAATTAAAATTTTAACGACTTGGGTTAAAGAAGGTGCCAAATGGGGATCACACTGGGCGTATCAAAAAGTAAAAGAGCCAGCAGTACCTAGCATTAATGACGATTGGGTAAATAATAATAT
>JAOASV010000075.1:0-513 GCA_030158535.1 Sediminibacterium sp. | reverse complement strand
GAAGCAGACAAAGCTACTCTGTTAAGACGTGTTATTTTAGACATAACAGGTCTTCCTGCTAATAAAAAAATTGCGGCAAAATATTTAAACGACCAATCAGATAAGGCCTACGAAAATTTAGTCAACGATTTAATGGCCACTCCAGCCTATGGCGAAAAATGGGCAGCACTTTGGCTAGACCTTGCCAGATACGCAGACACTAAAGGCTTTGAAGCAGACCGCGGCAGAAATATTTACAAATACAGAGACTGGCTTATTCATGCATTTAACACAGACAAACCTTACAACGATTTTTTAACGGAGCAAATAGCTGGTGATTTATTACCCAACCCTTCTGATGCACAATACATCGCTACTGCGTTTCATAGGAACACCATGAACAATGATGAAGGTGGTACCGATAATGAAGAATTTAGAACCGCTGCTGTTCTTGATCGCGTTAACACAACATGGAGCGCAGTTATGGGCACCAGTTTTAATTGTGTGCAGTGTCATAGTCATCCGTATGATCCA
>JAOASV010000074.1 GCA_030158535.1 Sediminibacterium sp. | reverse complement strand
TACTAGACCCCATTCCAAGTATTGTTGACACCATCTACCAGCAAATTGCAGAAAACCCACCGGTAGCAGCAAATAAAGGCGGTGTAATAAAAGATGGATTTCATGCAGAACTAGATAGCCTTCGAAACATTGCAACAGGTGGCAAAGATTTTTTAGTAAACATCCAACAAAGAGAAGCTGCCGCAACAGGCATCTCATCTTTAAAAATAAGTTTTAACAACGTTTTTGGCTACTACCTCGAAGTTACCAACGTTCATAAAAACAAAGTGCCTGACACTTGGATTCGCAAGCAAACACTTGCCAATGCCGAGCGTTACATCACACCCGAGCTCAAAGAATACGAAGAAAAAATAATGGGCGCCGAGGACAAAATAACCGCCATTGAAATTGCTTTGTTTGACAGCCTATTATCGACCCTTCAAAATTATATAGCGGTTATTCAGTTAAATGCGCAGGTGATTGCACAACTCGATTGCCTATGTTGTTTTGCAGACAATGCCCTTCAATTAAATTACTGTAAACCTAGTATCCACGAGGGTTACGATCTGCACCTCACAGAAAGCAGACACCCCGTTATTGAAAGAAATTTACCCCCGGGAGAGCCTTATATTTCCAATGATATTGTGGTTAACAATAGTACTCAGCAAATTATCATTTTAACCGGACCCAACATGAGTGGTAAGAGTGCCATTTTAAGACAAACGGCGCTCATTACACTACTTGCGCACATGGGTTCTTATGTGCCAGCCACGGCCGCTAAAATCCCTTTAACGGACAAAATATTTACACGTGTTGGCGCAAGCGATAACTTAAGTGGTGGCGAATCTACTTTTATGGTGGAAATGAATGAAACGGCAAGTATTGTCAATAATATATCTGCACGCAGCCTGATATTACTAGATGAAATTGGTAGAGGTACCAGTACTTACGATGGTATATCTATTGCATGGAGTATTGTTGAATTTTTACATGGCGCTACAGCAAAACCAAAAACATTATTTGCTACCCACTACCACGAATTAAATGATCTAGAAAATGTATTAACGGGCGTCAAAAATTTTCATGTCACACACAAAGAAGTAGGTAATAAAATAATTTTCTTACGCAAACTAGCAGCTGGTGGTAGCACGCATAGTTTTGGTATTCATGTGGCCACTATGGCAGGCATGCCTCCTGCACTTATCAATAGAGCCAATGAAATTTTAGCGGTGCTTGAATCTAAATCTGAACAACCAAAAGAAATAGGCACCAAGCAACCAAAGCTGCAACTATCTATTTTTGATGAACATACCGTTACTTTTGAAAGCATAAGAACAGCGCTCAATAGTATGGACATCAATCAGCTAACGCCAGTTGAAGCACTCATGAAACTCAATGAAATAAAGGCTTTGCTAAAATAATTATTTAGCTAAATAGGATTTAACGCGGCTGTAAACAGGCTCACTTAAAGGCACTACCGGCAACCGAACTTCGTTTTCTAGTAATCCCATTTCATGCATAAACGCTTTTACACCCGACGGATTGTTTTCTGCAAACATAATATCGTAGGCTTCAATTAAAGGATCGTTGATTGCTTTTGCTTTTACAAAATCGCCAGCTAAACATGCACGAACCATATTTGAAAACTCGGAAGGATACGCATTGGCTGCTACACTAATCACGCCCTGCATACCACATGCAATTTGAGGAAGCGCTAATAAATCATCACCACTAACAACAACAAAATTGGAAGGTGCATCTCTTAAAATATCCATGCACTGCGCCATGTCTCCACTTGCTTCTTTTAAACCCACCACATTTGGACAATCATTTGCCAAACGAATAGTTGTAGCTGCAGACATATTTCGGCCTGTTCGTCCTGGCACGTTGTATAAAATGACAGGCTTAGGACTTGCCGCAGCAACTGCTTTATAATGCTGATAAATACCTTCTTGAGAAGGTTTATTATAATAAGGAGCCGCACTTAATACAGCGACAGCTTTATCTAATGGTAACTTTTGCAAATCACTAACCACTTCGGCGGTATTATTACCTCCCACACCCACAATGATAGGCAACCTTCCAGCAGTGTGGCTAAAAGTGAACTCGATGATAGCAATTTTTTCTTCTTTGCTTAAAGTAGGTGTTTCACCAGTGGTACCAAGCGTAATTAAATATTCTACTCCACCTTTAATAACGTGATCTATTACTTTACCTAATGCTATAAAATCTATACTACCATCTTTTGCAAATGGTGTTACTAGTGCTACGCCTGTTCCTCTCAATTGTTGCTGTACTGTCATCATTTAAAATTATGCGGTTGTCTCTTCCCAGAATCCCATTTTGCAATATTTGTCAATACGCTGGTTAATACGGTCTTGAGGGGCAATATGTTTTATTACATCTAATTCTTTAACAATAGCGGCCTTTAAAAGTTCGGCAGCTTCAGAATAATCCCAGTGTGCACCACCTAAAGGCTCATGCACAATTTCATCAACTAGCCCAAAACCTTTCATGTCTTTGGCCGTTAATTTTAATTGCTCTGCGGCTAGTTCTTTTTTATCCCATGAACGCCATAAAATAGAACTACAACTTTCAGGAGAAATTACAGTGTACCAGGTATTTTCCATCATAAGCACACGGTCTCCAACACCAATGCCTAAAGCACCTCCACTCGCACCTTCACCAATTATCACAACAATCACCGGCACTTTTAAACGGATCATTTCATAAATATTTCTGGCAATGGCTTCTCCTTGTCCACGCTCTTCTGCTTCTAGACCTGGAAACGCACCCGGCGTATCTACAAGTGCAATAACAGGCTTATTAAATTTTTCTGCTAAACGCATGAGACGAAGCGCTTTTCTGTAGCCTTCCGGATTGGCCATACCAAAATTTCGGAGCTGTCTCATTTTTGTATTGATCCCTTTTTGCTGGCCAATCACCATTACGGTTTCACCATTTAGTTGCGCAAAACCACCCACCATTGCTTTGTCATCTTTTACATTACGGTCACCATGTAATTCAACAAAGTTGGTAAACATGTTATCAATGTATTTTAAAGTATACGGCCTGTCTGGATGTCTACTTAATTGTACACGCTGCCATGGTGTTAACGAAACAGTGAGTTCTTTTCTTTTATCAAGAATAGAAGCTTCAAGCTGCGCTAGCGTTTTACTATAATCAATTTTGGGGTTCTTTTCTTGTAACTTTTTAGTGTCTTCGATTTGCTCAAATAATTCCTTAATGGGCGTCTCAAATTCTAAAAATTGTCTATTCGGGTACTGTGGCATAATAGCTGCGAATTTCGGTAAAATTAGGGGTTCAAATATTTTTCAGAAAAGATTTGTTTATGAAATGTGTTTACCCTTATCTTTGCCGTCCTGAAAACGACCTGAAAAGGTAGTTTTTGGAGGTTTGGATCGGTAGTTCAGTTGGTTAGAATGCCGCCCTGTCACGGCGGAGGTCGCGG
>JAOASV010000073.1 GCA_030158535.1 Sediminibacterium sp. | reverse complement strand
CAATTTTTGCAAAATAGGGTTGCGGGCTTTTTTGATTTCTCAAAGAGGGGCACAGGATGTGCTTACATTTTATCATGACGGGTACCACAGTTTTGTAAATTATGCACTTACGGGTATCAACAAAATCATGCAAGGCCTAGAAACCTGTATCGATTTTTCTTTAAGCGAAAACCTGTCTTTGCAACTTATTGGCGCCCTTGGTGATTACCGTTTTAATTCCAGACAGCAACTTGTAGTAAGTTCAGATAATGACGCAGCGGTACTTGAAAAAGGCATCGTCTATGTAAACAATTTTAAAGTGGCACGCACGCCGCAAAGGGCTGCCGCTGTAAATATCAGTTACCGGCCAGGTTCTTTTTTTGCTACCATTAGTGCGCATTATATGGACAGGCGCTGGATGTCATTTAATCCCATTCGGCGTACATATGGTGCCACTGTGGCGCTTGACACCATACCTGTTCAGCGCTCTCAAATTACTGCACAGTCTCAGCTTCCGGCCATGTTTACACTGGGTGCTCTAATGGGTCAGTCAATCAGATGGTACCGCGTAAAAAACAAACAGCCACAAACCATCATGTGCATTGTAAGTCTCAACAATATTTTGCAAAATAGTCCTGTGTTAATGGGTGGCTATGAGCAACTGCGGTTTGATATTGCTAAACTCGACATCAATAAATTTCCGCCTAAATATTTTTTAGGCTATGGTTTTAATTTTTCGGCTACTCTTTCTTTTACTTTTTAATCTGCTTGTATGTCAATGGCTCCTTCTTTCATAAGTTTTAAAAATGTTTATATCCAATGGATTTGTATCTTTTTTTTATGGGGTAGTTTTTGCAATTGCGAAAAAGTGTGGGATGCGCCACCCATTTATACAGGGCCTGCATTAAAGGCCAATATGTCTATCAAAGACCTGCTGCGCCTACATATCCCCAATAATTACGAAAAAATTAGTGCCGATTATATTATTGAAGGAACGGTAACTGCCAACGATAAAACGGATAATTTTTATAAGTCTATCATTATTCAAGATTCCACAGCTGCCATTACCATTAAGCTTGATGGGTACAATTTATTTACAAAATATGCTGTTGGTCAAAAACTGGGTATTGCACTTAATGGACTTTGGCTTTCTGATTATGCGGGCATGACACAAATAGGCATTGGTGTTGATAGGTCTGACACGGCTTCTCCTTTTTTACTGGGTATCCCGCAACCACTAATGAACCGCTATATCAGCCTTTTAGCAGGCGGTAAATTAATGAAGCCGATTCCTGTTTTAGCAACTGGACTTGCTGATAGTTTAAAGGGATGTCTTGTGGCCATTGAGCAACTAGAATTTGTGGCTTCAGATACGGGCAAGCCCTATGCTGACCTTGTTAATCAACTGCCCGCTAGTCATACGCTGCGCACCTGTTCTATTGGAAATTTATATTTGCGTACCAGTGGCTTTGCTTCTTTTGGTAATGTGTTAACACAAAGAGGAAATGGAACGGCAACGGGTATTTACACGGTTTTTAGAACGCAAAAACAACTTGTCATCAGAGATACATCCGACATGCAATTAACCGGGCTTCGGTGCAGTGTTACAGGCCCTAAAACTTTATTTGCTGAAGACTTTACAAATGCGCTTACCGATAGTAATTTCAAATCTGCTGGCTATAAAAATATTGCAGAAGTTGGTGGTAAATATTTTACTGCTAAAAAAACTTCTGCTAATTCTTATCTAGAAATTTCAGCTTTTGCAGCGAGGCAAAACGCGGTGATATCTTGGCTTATTTTACCACCTATTAATCTCGATCATTCGGCCAATGAAATATTACATTTTGACACCAAAGATGGTTTTGACAATGGTGCCATTTTGCAGGCCATGGTATCCACAAATTATGATGGCGGTAATAATCCGGCTAGGGCAAAATGGACCCTGTTGCCGGCTGTAATGTCCAAGGGGAGTGGTAGCGGCTTTGCGCCTCAATGGATGTTTTCCAACAACCTGGATTTAAGTAAGTTTAAAGGAAATGTTTATATCGCTTTTAGGTACGAGGGCAACGACCCCTCTGCGGCCATAGGCAAGCTTACCACCAGTTTTAGGCTCGATAATATTATGGTGCAGGGCAATTGACCCGGAATTTGTGTCATCCTGTCAGAAATAGTGCTAAAATGGAGCCTTGGTACTTTATTTGTATAAGTTGGCTACAAATAACTGAACTATGCAAAAAGGACAAATACGCGTACAAACGGAAAACATCTTTCCCATCATTAAAAAATTCTTGTACAGTGACCACGAAATCTTTTTACGTGAATTAGTGAGTAATGCGGTAGACGCCTCTCAAAAAATTAAAACCCTTTCTTCTATTGGCGAAGCCAAAGGAGACCTTGGGGAGCTTCGTATAGACGTGGTACTAGATGCCAAAGAAAAAACATTGTCTATCATTGATAGAGGGGTGGGTATGACTTCAGAAGAAGTAGATAAATACATTAACCAAGTAGCATTTTCTGGTGCCGAAGAATTCATGGACAAATACAAAGACGCCAATATTATTGGTCACTTTGGTTTAGGATTTTATAGCGCCTTTATGGTGAGTGATAAAGTAGAGTTGTATTCAAAATCATTTAAAGATGCATCTGGTGTGTTTTGGGGTTGTGACGGCAATCCAGAATTTGAATTATACGAAGTAGACTACGCGCAGCGTGGAACTAAAATTGTTTTACACATCAGTGAAGAAAGCAAAGAGTTTTTAGAAGCTTCACGTGTTAAAGCCATCCTAGATCGTTTTTGTAAATTTTTACCTATTCCAATTTATTTTTCAGAAGTAAGCGTAAAAGAAGAAGGCGAGAAAAAAGATGAAATCGTTGAAGAAAAATCAATCAACAATCCGGATCCTATTTGGGTTAAAAAGCCTAGCGAATTATCTAAAGAAGATTACGAAAAGTTTTACAAAGAACTATATCCATTTGGCGAAACACCATTATTTTGGATTCACCTCAACGTAGACTATCCATTTAATTTAACGGGTGTTTTATACTTCCCTAAAATCAAGCAGAGCTACGAAATTCAAAAAGATAAAATTCAATTGTACTGCAACCAGGTATTTGTTACCGACGAGGTAAAAGATATTGTGCCAGAATTTTTGATGTTATTACATGGCGTAATTGACAGTCCGGATATTCCTTTAAACGTGAGCAGAAGCTACTTACAAGGCGATCCGAACGTTAAAAAAATCAATGCGCACATCACTAAAAAAGTAGCCGATAAATTAGAAGAAATATTTAAGGCAGACCGAACAGCATTTGAAGAAAAGTGGGAGAGCCTGGGCTTATTTGTTAAGTACGGTATGATGACCGACGATAAGTTTTTGGAGAAGGCAAACAAATTTTTGATACTGCAGGATACGGAAGGTAAGTTTTATACCATTGAAGAATACAGGCTGGCTACGGAGGTTTTGCAAAAAAATAAAG
>JAOASV010000072.1 GCA_030158535.1 Sediminibacterium sp. | reverse complement strand
CCATGGTACGGGCATAACACAGACGCGTTGGATTTGGAGTCCTGCTCTAACGCGCTTATTGATGGTTGTAATTTTGATACCGGTGATGATGGTATCTGTATTAAATCTGGTAGAGATGAAGAAGGACGCAAAAGGGGCATGCCAACCAAAGATATTATTGCTATTAATACAACGGTGTATCATGCACATGGTGGTTTTGTGATTGGAAGCGAAATGAGTGGTGGTGCTAATAATATTTTTGTTTCTAACTGTACATTTATTGGTACTGATATTGGACTTCGTTTTAAAACAACTAGAGGTAGAGGAGGCGTGGTAGAAAATATTTATGCTTCCAACATAACCATGCGTGACATTGTAGGAGAAGCTGTTTTGTTTGACATGTATTACGCTGCCAAGGATCCTATTACCCTAGAAGGTGAAAAAAGAGAAATGCCTGTCATTCAAACACTCCCTGTAACCGAAGCAACGCCTATTTTTAGAAACTTCTATTTTAATAATGTCTATTGCAATGGCGCCGAAAAAGCGGTGTTTGTAAGAGGGATTCCTGAAATGAATATTTCCAATTTAGTATTAAGCGATATGGTATTTGCTACGCGTAAAGGGATCGAAATTACCGAGGGGTCAAATATTGAGTTTAACAATGTTAAACTTGTTACGGAACAAGCTAGCCCACTGGTTTATATCCAAAATAGCAGCAAGCTTAGCTTTAACCGTTTAGGTGTTGAGTCAAATATCCCTTTGCTATTTAGTGTTAATGGTGACCGTTCAAATACAATTAAAGTAAAATCAACGAATACAAGTACCGCTATTAAAAAAGATGAATTTTTATTTGGCGCAAAATCAAATAGCATCATGTATCAACAATAAAAAGTATGAAAAAAATAACTTTACTCATATTGGTAGTTTGCATGAACATGCATTTTGCATTTGCGCAAACCAAATCTTTGGCGGCAGAAGTAGCGGCAACGGCAATGGCTACCCTATGGCTAGAAAAACCTGATGCAGACACCGCAAAGCCAACCAAATGGACCTATGATCAGGGTGTGGTATTACTTGGTATCGAGCGTTTGTGGATACAAACTGGTAATCCTGTATATTTTTCATACATGCAAAAAAGCATGGACTATTTTGTTTCCGATAACGGGGACATTAAATTTTATAAAGCACAGGATTATAATATTGACAATATCCTATGTGGTAGAATTTTATTATCGTTATACAATGTAACAGGCCAGGCTAAATATTACAAAGCTGCATCTTTATTAAGAGATCAGTTAAAAGGCCAGCCACGCACCAAGGAAGGCGGCTTTTGGCATAAAAAAATATATCCAAACCAAATGTGGCTGGATGGACTTTATATGGGTCAGCCATTTTATACAGCTTATGCAAAACAGTTTCATGAGCCGGAAGCATTTGATGACATTGCCAATCAATTTATTTGGATGGAGCAGCATGCAAGAGATGCTAAAACAGGTTTGTTATACCACGGATGGGATGAAAGTAAAGAACAAAAATGGGCCAATCCAGTAACTGGTTGCTCTCCTCATTTTTGGGGTAGGGCCATGGGCTGGTATGAAATGGCACTTGTAGATGTATTGGAAAACTTTCCAGAGTCACATCCTAAAAGGGCTACACTTGTAGCTATTTTAAAACGCCTTGTTGATGCTATAAAAAAAGTACAGGATCCAGCAACGGGTTTATGGTATGATATTTTAAACCTACCTAAAGAAAAAGGAAATTATGTAGAAGCTTCTGCAAGCGCCATGTTTGTATGTGCCACTGCTAAAGCAGTACGTTTAGGTTTGTTGCCAACAAGTTATTTAGCGGTTGCTACAAAAGGATATGATGGTATTGTAAAACAGTTTATTAGAAAAGACGATAAGGGATATACCAACTTAGAAGGAACCGTAAGTGTGAGTGGGCTTGGTGGTAAGCCCTACCGTGATGGCAGCTATGCGTATTACATGTCTGAAAAAGTGGTGGTGAATGATCCAAAAGGTGTTGGTGCATTTATACAAGCTGCTAATGAAATGGAATGGCATAAGACACTAAAACTTGGCAAGAAGCAAGTTTTTTTATTGGACGATTATTACAATGCCGAAAAGAAAAAAGATATCAAAGGTGTTGAATATGCCTACCATTACAAATGGCCTGAAATGTATAACAATGGTTTTTCATTTTTAGGAAATGTAATAACTGCTAATGGATTACAAACTAAAACACTCTCTGAAGCGCCAACGGCAAGTAATTTAAAAAATGCATCTATATATATGATTGTAGATGCCGATAATATAGGGGACAACCCTACTCCAAATTATATGAGTGATAAAGACGCAGTAGAGATTTATAATTGGGTAAAAGCAGGTGGGGTACTCGTTTTATTTCACAATGACAAACCCAATGCCGATTTTACGGCTATCAATAAATTGTCTGATTTATTTGGCATTCATTTTAATGAGGATACGCATAATAGAGTAATTGGAACTGATTATGTAGGCGGAAAAATTGAAGTGCCTGCCGGAAATAAAATCCTTAAAAATGTTCAAACCATTTATCAAAAAGAAGTTTGTTCAATAACAGTAAAGGCGCCTGCTCAATCAATGCTAGCAAAAGGAGACTTGGTTGTTTTTGCAACGGCTAAAATTGGAAAGGGTACCGTGTTTGCTACTGGGGATCCTTGGCTTTATAACGAATACACCGATGGACGAAAGCTTCCAGTTATGTATCAAAATGCACAGGCAGCAAAAGATTTAGTGCAGTGGCTGATTCAACAAATTCCCATAAAAAAATAATGTATTGAAAAAAGCTAGTATTTATTTTCTTACACTTTTAATTACAATCATTGGATTTTTCAGTGATACAAAACTTTATGCGCAAGCGTCAAGTAAGACAATGATTGTTGTGGATCAGCAGGGCGGCGCCGATTTTGTTTCTATACAGGATGCTATTAATAGTTTAGCTGACACAGCTTCTGTACCCCGAATCATATATATAAAAGCAGGCGTCTATAAAGAAAAGATTTTTTTAGAAAAGGATTTTGTAAGCTTAATAGGAGAAGATAAGAACACAACCATACTTACCATTTCATTAGCAAGAGACATTTGGCGCTGCGAAAATGATGATGATTGGGGTGTGGCCACCATCAATTTAAAATCAAATGATATTATTCTCGAAAATCTAACGATTACCAATACCTATGGTTTTGAAAATCAAAATAATATAGCTCCTGCTCTTATTCATTGCCCCAAAGATTCGTTACACCCAAATAAGGAAGTTAGAAATAGCGGTCACCAAATGGCGCTTAGAAGCTTTGCAACCACAAGACTTGTCGCTAAAAATTGCATTTTTAGGGCCTATGGTGGTGATACGGTAAGCCCTTGGAATGCAGAAGCAGGCTTCTTTTATTTTAAGGACTGCATCATGGAAGGTGGGGTAGACTTTTATTGCCCTAGGGGTTGGGCATGGG
>JAOASV010000071.1 GCA_030158535.1 Sediminibacterium sp. | reverse complement strand
GCTTCAAACACATCTAGTATTACAACTAACACAGCTAACATTTTATTAAAAGCACCTATAGCTTCTCCAACATTTATTGGTACGCCAACTGCACCTACACCTGCAACGAGCGATAATTCAACAAAAATTGCTACAACAGAGTATGTGAAAAATTCAATTACTGCAGCAAATGCAGGAATAAGTAGCATAGGAAATATTTCCGGAACTTCAAATGCAAAAGGAGCTACAATTAGTGGAACAACGGAGTTGATTTTAACACCAGCTGATGCTACAAATGGGGGTGTTTTAACAAGTGGTGCTCAAACCATTGCTGGTGCAAAAACATTTAATGCAATTGTTACTGCTCCTAATTTTGTTGGTGATTTAACTGGTAATGCAATAACCGCAACTACAGCTGGTAATATTACCGCAACCTCAAATTCAACATTAACTACTTTATCAAATTTAAATACAGTTGGTACTATCACAAGTGGTACATGGAGCGGCACCACAATTGCTATTGCAAATGGAGGTACAGGGGCTACTAATGCAGCTGATGCTAGAACCAATTTAGGCTTAACTATTGGAACAGATGTAATGGCTGCTAATGCTGCTACAACTTTAACGGGTGATGTTACAGGAACTGGATCTGGAACATTTACTACAACATTGGCTAATAGTGGTGTTACTGCAGGATCATACGGTTCAACAACAGCAATACCTACATTTACAGTTGATGCTAAAGGTCGTTTAACGAATGCAGGAACTGTAGGAATTACAGCAGGTGTATCTTCTTTAAATTATACGGCTGCTACTTCATATGCTGCTGGAGGAACCGTTAGTGGCACATCTTTAACATTAGCAGCAGCAGATGGAACAAATCCTGGTTTAATTTCGACAGGAGCACAAACCATTGCGGGTGCAAAAACATTTAATAATTCAATAATTATTCCAGGAGCTTCCTTTAATAATGGAACTGCAATTTGGGAAATGGGGGGTGCTGCAAACTCAACTGGTTTACAATTAATTCAAGGAGGATGTTGTGCACGTTTACGTATAGATGATAATGGAAGATTTGCAATTGGTGCAAACTATTCGCCCACAACTTATCAATTTGATGTTCAAGGTGACGCTCGCTTCACGCAAAACGTAACTGCGCCTAACTTTTTAGGAAACGCAACATCGGCTACAACAGCAACAACTGCAGGAAATATTACTGCAACAGCAAATACTACATTAACCTCATTATCAAATTTAAATACGGTTGGAACTATTACAAGTGGAACTTGGAGCGGAACAACTATAGCAGTTGCAAATGGTGGTACCGGTGCAACAAATGCCTCTGATGCAAGAGCTAATTTAGGTGTTATTGCCACAACAGAAAAAGGTGCAAATAATGGTGTTGCTACACTTGGTAATGATGGTAAAATACCTTCTGCGCAAATTCCTTCTGTTTCATTTCAGAGTGCTACGGTAGTTGCTAACCAGGCAGCTATGTTGGCTTTAAGTAGTGCAGTGGTTGGAAGTATTGCAATCAGAACAGATAATAATAATAACTACGTATTAAGTGCTTTGCCCGCAACAACTTTAGCAAATTGGATTCAATTGGCAACACCATCTTCAGTAACATCTGTAAATGGTAATGCAGGCCCTAACGTTGTATTAACTGCAGCAGATATTAGTGGTGTAGAACTTGCTTCTAATAAAAGTACAAGTATTTCTACAGACGCTTTATCTACAACTAAATATCCTTCCGTTAAATTAATCAAAGACTATGTTGATCAGCAAAGTGCTAATGCAGGTGTTGCTGACAATAGTATTACCTCTAGTAAAATTAGTGGAGCTATTGCAATTGCAAAAGGTGGTACAGGTTTGACAAGTGTAACATCGGGTCAAATTTTATTTGGTAATGGAACAGCTGCATTAGGTACCAATTCAAATTTATTTTGGGATAATACGAACTCAAGATTGGGTGTAGGAACAAGTACTCCTGGTAATGGATTTAATACTAAACTCGATGTTGTTGGTAGAGCATCTTTTCGAACAAATGGCGCTAATAGTGGAATAATATTCGATGGATATTCACCATCTGGTAATTTACAAGTTGCACGTGTATACACGGAAGCAACAAGTGGAACACCAAGTGATTTTGTACTTGGAACTTATCCTAACGGTCATTTGAATCAATTATTTTTGAAGCAATCAAATGGTTTTGTAGGTATTCGAAATACCAATCCAACTTCAGAATTGGATGTCAGCGGTACTGTAACTGCAACAAGTTTTTCGGGACCATTATCTGGTAATGCTAGTACAGCATCGGCTCTTGCTGCTGGAAAAACAATTTCATTAACAGGAGATGTTTCTTACACTAGTCCTTCATTTGATGGTTCTAATAATGTCACTGCTGCTGCTACTTTAACAAATACAACTGTAACCGCTGGTTCATATGGATCTTCTACTGCTATTCCTACATTTACTGTTGATGCAAAGGGTAGATTAACCGCTGCTAGTACTGTTGGAATTACAGCTGGTGTTTCTTCACTAAATTATACCGCTGCTACTTCATATGCTGCTGGTGGAACAATTAGTGGAACTGCATTAACATTAGCAGCGGCAGATGCAGCAAACCCAGGTTTAATTTCTACAGGTGCTCAAACTATTGCTGGTGCAAAAACATTTAGCAGTGACATTACGGCACCTAATTTCTTAGGTAATGCCTCAACAGCAACAGTCGCCGGAAATATTACTGCTACCTCAAATACTACATTAACTTCTTTGTTAAATTTAAATACTATTGGCACAATTACAAGTGGTACTTGGAGTGGAACAACCATAGGAATTTTAAATGGTGGAACGGGAGCAACAACAGCATCTGATGCTAGAACAAATTTAGGATTAGGCGCACTAGCTACTAAATCAACAATTTCAAATTCAGACGTAATTGCTAATGCTGCAATAGATTTTTCAAAGTTAAGTATTACTAAAGCAAATATTTCTGGATTAGGAATCCAAGAAAGTCTAACTGCTGGTTCTGGTATATCAATAGCTGCTGGAACAATTAGTGCTACAGGTCTTACAACAAATAACTTGGCGAGTAATGCGGCCATTACCAATGGTCAGCTAGCAAATAGTGCTATAACGCTTGGATCAACCTTGCTAACATTAGGATCGTCTGTTACAACAGTAGCAGGTTTGACATCAGTTACATCTACAGGATTTACCGGAGCTTTAACTGGTAATGCTAGTACTGCAACAAAATTAGTGGCTACAAAAAATATTAATGGTATTGCTTTTGATGGTAGTGCAGATATTACTGTTGCTGCTAATGCTGGTACTTTAACTGGAACAACTTTAGCCAGCAATGTGGTTACCTCTAGTTTAACTAGTGTTGGTACTATTACAAGTGGTACTTGGAGTGGTACTACAATTGCAATTGCAAATGGTGGAACGGGAGCAACTACAAAAGCAGCTGCTTTTAATGCTTTATCCCCAATGACAACAGC